>JASHXW010000338.1 GCA_030043395.1 Streptosporangiaceae bacterium | reverse complement strand
TTCTGCGCCGGGGCCGACTTGCAGGCCGTCGGGACGCCGCGCGGGAACCAGGTGGCGGCGGACGGGGACGGGCCGATGGGGCCGACGCGGATGTTGCTGTCCAAGCCCGTGATAGCCGCCGTCGCCGGGTACGCGGTGGCTGGCGGGCTCGAGCTCGCGCTGTGGTGTGACCTGCGGGTGGCCGAGGACGATGCCGTCTTCGGCGTCTTCTGCCGCCGGTGGGGCGTGCCACTGATCGACGGCGGCACCGTCCGGCTGCCCCGGATCGTCGGGCTCGGGCGCGCCCTGGACCTGATCCTGACCGGACGGGCTGTCGGTGCCACCGAGGCACTGCAGATGGGCCTGGTCAGCCGGGTCGTGCCACACGGCCAGGCGCGCCAGGCCGCCGAGGAGCTTGCTCACGAGCTGGCCGCGCTGCCGCAGGCATGCTTGCGCGGCGACCGCATGTCGGCGATCGAGTCCGTGTCGCTCGGCCACCAGGAGGCCATGGCCGGCGAGCTGGCGCACGGCATGGCCAGCCTGGCCGATCCAGAGCTGATCGCCGGCGTGTCACGGTTTCGTTCCGGCGCGGGGCGCGGGGGCGCGCCGGCCTGACGGGCGGTAGCGAGCACGTTCAGAGCATGCACTGGACCGGGCCTGGCTCGCGCGCGCGCTGCAGCCGGTCGCGAAGATGACGCTTGCGGGCGGCGGCCCGGTGCAGCGCCTCGGCCTTCGCGTAGTGCGCGAGCTGGCTGGCCGGGGGACGCGGCGCGCCGGACATCTCGTAGCCGAGCGAGGTGAGCCTGGATGCCATGGCCGCCTCGCACAGGGAGATCTGCCAGGGCTCGAGCCGCTCTCGCCACGTCCCCGCGGGCGAGGCCGCGACCTGCCGCTGCGTGTCAGCATGCCAGGTCTTGCGCTCAGGGATCGTGCTGGCCGCGATCTTGTCCGGCTGGGCCATGGCCGGGTCGTACTCCTCGCCGAGGAAGTCGCACAGGGCGATGAGGTGCTTGTCGGGCTCGGCGACGAGCTGCTCGTACTGCAACTCGAAGAACACCCCGGCCGGGAGCTGACGCGCCGCCTGACGGCCGCTGTCGATCGCCTCGGTCCAGCTGCAGATGGCGGCGTAGATGTCCCCCGTGAACCACGGCATCCGCATCAGCGAGGCCACGCAGTCCCTGCCGTCCCTGACCAGGTTCACGATCTGGGCGTCGGGAAACATCCGCAACAGGGCCGGGATGTACTGGTAATAGCCGGGACGCTTGTCACCCCAGCGCGGCTTGTCGAACCGGCGGGCGTAGGCGCGGAAGACCGTGCCGATCGCCGATCCCAGTGTTGGCGGCCCGTCGGCGATCTCGGTCCTGATCTCGTCGGCGTCGAGCCCGAGATCGTAGAACAGCGTGTGCTTGTGATCTACGATCGAGCTGGCCAATGCCCGGCGGTTCGCCTCTTCGCGCAGGTCGCCGAAGCTGTTCCTGGCCTCGTACGTGGTGATCACGAACCGCGTCTCAGGCGGGATCGCGATCCTGGGGTGCGCGTGCAGCATGAGCTGCAGCAGCGTCGTCCCCGATCGGGGACAGCCCAGGACGAAGATCGGCCGGTCGGCACCCATAGCTCAATCTATCCCGGCGCCCCTGGTGAGCGTGGTTCGTCGCAAGTCATGCCGGGAACCCGGGGGTGGCGGGTGCTCAGCCGTGGACTGAGCTTTCTGTTTGCTGATGAGTGACGTGGTCCGGATAGGTTCGGGAGAACCTCAGCATGTAGATGATGATTCCCAGTGGCACGAGCAGGCTGAGGATCAGCTCGGGCAGGCGCCGGCTGGTGTGCTCGTTCACGACGGCCGCGGCGACGCGGGAGACGCCGACGGCGATGATGGCGACGCCCCAGGCCGAGCTGAGCACCCGGTTGATCTTCTTGAAGACCGGCGAGGACCACTGCGCCTTCGGGACGGAGTCCTTGGCGAATTGCTCAGTGAACGGAATGAACGGGACCAGGATCAGCATGATCAGCCCGAGGATGATGCCGACTCCGGCCCCGCCCCAGGTAGAGAGCCAGCGGTCGTCATGCTTGCCGAGCGTGAACCCCAGGACGGCGGTTACCGCGAACAGCACCAGCGAGCAGGTGACGAGGATCTTGGGTGGCCAGATGGGCCGGCTGACCAGGATGACGATCAGGGCGACGATCGCCGCAGATAGCCCGGCGACGCCAATGTCTCCGTGTGGCAGGAAGCGGGCCAGCACCGAGAAGGCGATCAGCGGCAGGAAAGCAAGGATGAGCGGCAGTGGTTTCACGACCTGGAACCCCCGGGATTCGCTATACGGACGATCCCGACCCGCGGTAGCTCACCCCCACGAGCTCACGGGCTAGCGTTCTTGCGGGCGAGAGTAATCGCGCCGCCGAACCTCATACCCAGGCGCAAGACGCCGCAAGATAACAGCGCGGCATCCTTTGCTGATATGAAATATCAGTTAATAGTCTGCCTTCAGCACGCCGATCGGGCAGGACACCCCTGTGCCGTTGTCCGGGCAGTAGCCGTGCGGGTTCTTGGTGTCCGACAGGTACTGCTGGTGGTAGTCCTCGGCGAAGTAGAACTCCGACGCCGCGGTGATCTCTGTCGTGATCGCGCCGTAGCCAGCGGCAGTCAGCCGCTGCTGGTAGGCCACCGCCGACTGCTCGGCGACTGCCTTCTGCTCCGGCGAGTGATAGAAGATCGCCGACCGGTACTGGGTGCCCCTGTCGTTGCCCTGCCGCATGCCCTGAGTGGGGTCGTGCGACTCCCAGAAGACGCGCAGCAGGTCCGCGTAGGACACGACCGACGGATCGAAGACCACCCTGACGGTCTCGGCGTGCCCGGTACCTCCAGAGCACACCTCCTCGTAAGTGGGGTTGGGCGTGAAACCGCCCTCGTAGCCCACGGCCGTGGTGATGACGCCCTTGACCTGCCAGAACGTCCGCTCCTCACCCCAGAAGCAGCCAAGCGCGAATTCGGCGATCTCACTGCCCGGCGGGTACGGCGGGCGCAGCGGCGTGCCGAGCACCTCGTGCCTGGCAGGAACCCGCATCTGGTCGGCCCGGCCGGGCAGCGCCTCATCGGCGCTGATCATCGTCGACTTGTGCGTTCCGAAGAGTCCCACGCCTGTCTCCTCCCGCTTGACCTCTGCAACCGTTGAAGCGCCCGCGAGCGCGTACTCATTCCCCGGGCACCTGATCGGCGCACCCGGGCAGGGTCACCCGCGCCTGGTCGATGCAGCCGGACCCGGATCAGCCGGTGCGCGCCTCCACGAAGTCGCACAGGGTCTCGAACTCGGCTCGGGCTGGAACGTCCGGCAGCGCCAGGACCTCGCTCCTGGCCCGGTCAGCCCAGCGTCGCAGGTCATCCCGGGCCCTGGACATGGCCGGATGCGCGCGCAGCAGCGCCAGGGCCTCGGCCCGCTGGCCGGGATCGGTCAGGTCACCGCCGTCCAGGAGCTCTACCAGGCGCGTGTCATGCGGCCCAGCGGTCCGCAGCGCGTGCAGCACCGGCAGCGTCCTGACCCCTTCGCGCAGGTCAGTCCCCGGCGTCTTGCCTGACTGCGAGGACTCACTCGCCACGTCGAGTATGTCGTCGGACAGCTGCCAGGCAACGCCGATGGCCCCGCATGCCACGGCCAGGCGATCAGCCACGCCAGCCGGCGCGTCCGAGTACATGGCGCCGAACTGGCCGGCCGTCGCCATCAGCGAGGCTGTCTTGCCGGTGATGACGCCCATGTAATGGTCGAGCGGGTCCTCACCGGGACGCGGGCCGAGCGTCTCGGCGATCTGCCCGGCGACCAGCTTGGCAAAGGTCTCGGCCTGGATCCGGACGGCGTCCGCGCCCAGCTCGGCGAGGATCCTCGACGCGCACGCGAACAGGTAATCGCCGGTCAGGATCGCGACGGAGTTTCCCCAGCGAGCGTTGGCGCTCGCGGAGCCCCGCCTGACATCCGCTTCGTCCATCACGTCGTCGTGGTACAGGGTCGCCAGGTGCGTGAGCTCGATGGCGACGGCGGCGGGAACGACCCGCTCGTCCGCCGGGTTGCCGAAGTGAGCGCAAAGCAGGACCAGCGTGGCGCGGAAGCGCTTGCCTCCTGCGGCCATCAGGTGCGCTGCTGTCTGGTCAAGCAGGTCGTGCTCTGCTCGCGCGGCCGCTCGCAGCCTGTCCTCGACCTGGGCCAGGCCCTGGACAACCTCCGCCGCCAGCGCGGCGTCGGATAGCTCCACGGGAACGACGGTGTTCACTGCATCCTCTATTCCGTCTGCCTGCCGCCTGCTGATCTTCTCGCAGCCGGCGAAAGGCAATCACCGCAAATGCAATCACCCAAGATAAGCACATCGCGCGGTGCCCGCACGGCGCGGGTGCGCACTGGTGCGCGTTCAGGCCACGCTCGGTCCATGACCAGCGTGAACTCGGTCCAGGCTCAGTGTGACTTAGCGGGAAATGGCCCGTTCAGCGGACGAACAGCTGCGTCGCCGCGTCGTGGGCGAGCCGGAGCAACGGCTCGGGCACCACGCCGAGTATCAGGGTGGCGAGCACGCCGATCGCGACCGCCGATGAGGTGAAGGCGCTCGGCCGGACGACCGCCGGGCCGTCGACGACCGGCTCGCTGAAGAACATCAGCACGATCACCCGGACGTACGGGAAGGCCAGGATCGCGCTGCTCACCACGCCGACGACGACCAGCGGCAGCGCGCCGCCGGCGATCGCTGCCTGGAAGACGGCGAACTTGCTGGTGAACCCGCTGGTGAGCGGGATCCCGGCGAAGGCTATCAGGAAGAAGGCGAAGACCCCGGCCACCAGCGGCGAGCGCTTGCCGAGGCCTGCCCACCGCGACAGGTGCCCGGCCTCGCCGCCCTGGTCGCGGATCAAAGTGACGACGGCGAACGCGCAGACCGTCGCGAATCCGTAGGCGGCGAGGTAGAACATGCTGCTGGACAGCCCGGCGGTGGTGGCCGCGATCACGCCGGTCAGGATGTAGCCGGCCTGGGCGATCGAGGAGTACGCGAGCAGCCGCTTGACGTCGGTCTGCGTGATCGCGATGATCGACCCGCCCAGCATGGTCAGGATCGCCACGGCCCACATCGCCGGCCGCCAGTCCCAGGTGAGCTGGCCGAACGCCACGTAGAACACGCGCAGGAGCGCGCCGAAGGCGCTGACCAAGGTGCAGGACGCCATCAGCGCGGTCACCGGCGTCGGCGCCCCCTGATAGACATCGGGTTTCCATGCCTGGAATGGCACCGCGCCGATCTTGAAAAGCAGCCCGACGCCGAGCAACGCGATTCCGGCGTACAGGAGCACGTCGCTCGCGGTGGTGCTGCTTGCCGCCGCCGCGATCGCCGAGAGCTGCACCGAGCCGGAGAACCCGTACAGCATGGCCACGCCGAACAGGAAGAACGCCGAGGAGAAGGCGCCGAGCAGGAAGTACTTCATCGCCGCTTCCTGCGACAGCAGCCTGCGCCGCCGTGCGAGCGCGCACAGCAGGTACAGCGGCAGGGAGAGGATCTCCAG
>JASHXW010000337.1 GCA_030043395.1 Streptosporangiaceae bacterium | reverse complement strand
TCCCCAGTTGCTCCTGGACGTGGTGACTGGAGAGCTGCTGCCAGACCGCGTCGTCGTCGTCGACGGCAGCCGCATCGCCGGCATTGCCGATGCTGCCGAAGCGCCGACGCAGGGTTCGGCCGTCCTGGACTTGCCGGGCCAGACGCTGCTGCCGGGCCTGATCGACTGTCACACGCACCTGATCGGCGAGCCCGACGAGGGCCAAGGGTACGCGGTGCTGCTGACCAGGACCGGCGCCCAGGAGGCACTGTCCGGCGTGCGCAATGCGAGGGACACCGTTCTGGCTGGCTTCACCACGGTCCGCGACGTGGGCACGTTCCGGGCGTTCGCCGACGTCGCGCTGCGCGATGCCATCGATGCCGGCTGGCTTCCTGGGCCCCGGATGCGCGTCGCCGGAGCGTACCTGACCTGCTCGGGTGGCGGAGGTGACATCACCGGCCTGGCCCCCGACGTCGACGTGGTCGTCCCGTACGAGCTACGCGTCGGCGTCGTGGACTCCGTGGATGACATCCGCCGGGCGGTCCGCCGGGTCCTGCACGGCGGCGCGGACTTCGTGAAGCTCATCGCAACCGGCGCGGTGATGACACCTGGCGGCGTGCCTGGTGCTCCGGAGCTCACCGAGGAGCAGATCCGCGCCGCGGTCGAGGAAGCCGCATTGTCCGGTGCCGATGTTGCCGCTCATGCACACGGCGCCGAGGGCATCAAGCGCGCGGTACGCGGCGGCGTGCGTTCCATCGAGCACGGCTCGCTCATGGACGACGAGGCCATCGAGATGATGGCCGCCGCCGGGACCTTCCTGGTCGCCGATGTCTACGACGGCGACTACATCGCCCAGACCGGCCGCGAGCAAGGCTGGCGCCCCGATGTCCTCGAGAAGAACGACCAGACAACCCAGGCGCAGCGAGACGGATTCACCAAGTGCCTGAAGGCTGGCGTGCGCATCGCCTTCGGCACTGACAGCGGCATCTACCCGCACGGCCTCAACGCACGCCAGTTCGCCTACCAGGTCCGCTGCGGCCAGACCAACCTCGAGGCGATCCAGTCCGCCACCACTAACGCGGCGGAGCTGATCCGCTGGCAGGACCGGGTCGGCCGGATCGAGCCCGGCTACTTCGCGGACATGATCGCCGTCAACGGCAACCCACTGCACGACATCCGCCTGCTTGAGGACATCACCTTCGTCATGAAGGACGGAACCGTCCTCAAGGACCGAACGTGAACCAGGACTGCGGCGACCGCGACCAGTAGCACCTCAGTACCAGGCCGGCTTGCCGAAGAGATCCTTTAGTTCCATGCGTTGTCATGCCAGCGCATGATGAGCGTGAACGATCCTGCCGATCCGGTCATCGATCCAACCGCCCACGCTCCGGAAGAAGGACCAATAGAGACGCCGTCCAGCGCTCCGTCTGCCGGGCCCGGATTTGTCACATTGATCCACGAGGTTCCGTTCCAGTGGAATGTCAGAGGTCCGGAGTCATCTCCGCCAACCGCCCAGGCGTTCTTTGCAGAGGTCGCGTCGACATCGACGAATCCGGCTTCGCCGCTCAGAGCCGGGATTTTTGCGACTTTCCATACCATGCCATTCCAGTGCAAAATCAGCGCGCCGCGACTGTTAGCGCCCACTGCCCAGGCGTTCTTTGCCGAGGTTGCAGTAATGCCCAGGAGGGCGGCCGGGTGCCCAACCTTGGGACTGGCTACCTGCCTCCAGCGCTTGCCGCCCCAGTGCAAGATGAGCGGGGTCGGTGTGGTCGTGATGCCCACCGCCCACGCGTTGCGCGCCGAGGTTACTGCAACGCTGGTGACGCCGCCGGTCCGTACCGGAAGCGGCACTCGCTTCCATGCGCTGCCGTTCCAGTGCAAAATGAACGGCCCGTGACCGCCGAGGCGACCCACTGCCCATGCGTTCTTGGGCGAAGATGCTGCAACCCCCGTAAGGTAACCGCCTCCAACGTTCGGGACCTTTACTCGCTGCCACGTACCGTCGGTCAGCCGCATGATGAACGGCAGGGCGTTGGGGCGCAGATTCGAGTTGCCCCCGCCTACCGCCCAGGCTCCGCCGGCGAACGGTGTCACGGCGTTCAGGAAGCCGAGGGACGGCAGAAACGGGCCGGTGACCTGCGTCCAGGCGCTGCCGTTCCAGTGCGCGAGGGTCGGTCGTTCCGTGTTGAGGCACAAAGTGCTCCCGACCGCCCAGGCATCATTGGCGGAAATCGTCGCGACGCCCGTGAACAGGCACGGCAGCGCCAGGTACGCACCTGACGATCCTGGCCCGGCGCTGATTCGAACCGCCGCGCGGCTAGGGGCTGCCTCCAGCGCAGCTACCGCCACTGGCATGGCTACGACCAGGAACGCGGCGACCAACCGGCGCACTCGCGAGTGAGCACAGGAGCCCATCACGATCACCACTCTCTTGCATCCCGAGTGAGCGGTCCCGCGTGCGGTCAGGTCAGGCCGCTCGGGATCCCTCCTCTGTATTACTCCGACGCTCAGGGTCCGCGACTGGATGACAAGGTGATGCAGGCATACCGACGCCCAACGGTCGTCAGATGATGCAGGTGAGAGTGAAGGTGAGGGCCTTCGTCTTCTTGCCGGCGGCATCCTTGAGGTGAATGCCCCAGTGGCCGATCCAGCGGGTCGCGGCCTGCTCGACTCGGCCTGAGATCGGCCCATCGCCGCATCCGGCGAAGTTCTTCCAAACCAGGATGTGGGTGCCAGAGGTAAACGTGAACGAGTCGCTGTAACAGGTGACGCCGGAATGAGTGCAACCCCGCTTAGGCACGCTGTACACGGTGATCGGGAACGTGCCCTTGCCCCTCCAGACGATCTTCACGTTGTGGTAGCTGCCGTTGGCGTGCGCCGTGATGTGCCGTGGCTCGAGCTTGACGATCCTGAATGGCTTCGCCGCGGTGGCCCTGACGGCGGTGGGCCCTACGCTGGCGGCGCCAGCCATCGCTGGCATCATGACTAGGGCCAAGGCCACTGCGGCCAATCCCGCGAGCGCTCCGCGCCTCGACCGCAGTGTCCAGCTGATTCGCCCGAATCTCATCATCCCGCCTCCATTTCCGGCGAATGAGGAGCTTGCGTCAAGGAGAAGGTAACAAGTCGACTCGGTGCCAAACAAGGCGCGCGAACTCCCGCTGATCTAGCTACCGATGCCAGGTCTCTGCTGAAAGCCGCGGTTGGCGCGAATGGCAGACTGAACATCCATGACCTACCTCGCGGCTCGTAATCGCTATGCCCAGATCCCGTACCGCCGCTGCGGCCAGAGCGGCATCGACCTTCCGGTGATCTCCCTGGGGCTCTGGCAGAACTTCGGCGATGACACCCCGATCAGCACCCAGCGCGCCATCATCCGCCGGGCGTTCGACTTGGGCGTCACCCACTTCGACCTGGCCAACAACTACGGCGGCACGACCCCGGCCGAGCTTCTGGAGGACGCGCATGGCAGCCCGTACGGGGCCGCGGAGGTCAACTTCGGCCGGATCCTGCGCGAGGACCTCCGCCCGTACCGGGACGAGCTGATCATCTCCACCAAGGCCGGCTGGGACATGTGGCCGGGCCCGTACGGCGACCTCGGGTCACGCAAGTACCTGCTGGCCAGCCTGGACCAGTCACTGCGCCGGATGGGCCTGGAGTACGTCGACATCTTCTACAGCCACCGGCCCGATCCGGCGACCCCGCTAGAGGAGACCATGAGCGCCCTGGCAACAGCCGTTCAGTCGGGCAAGGCACTCTATGCCGGCATCTCTTCCTATTCAGCCGAACAATCCGCCCAGGCAACCGCCATCCTCCGCCAGATGGGCATCCGCCTGCTCATCCACCAGCCCTCGTACTCGGTGCTGGACCGCTGGGTGGAAGACGACGGCTTGCTGGACGTCCTGGACCGCGAAGGCGTCGGCTGCATCGCGTTCTCGCCACTCGGGCAGGGCCTGCTGACCAGCCGGTACCTGAACGGCATCCCGGCCGGCTCGCGCGCCAGCCGGGACGGCTCGCTCTCTCCCGGCCTGCTGACCGAGTCCACCATCGCCCACCTGCGCGCGCTCGACGAGATCGCCACGAGCCGGGGCCAGACGCTGGCCCAGATGGCCCTGACCTGGGTGCTCCGCGACGAGCGGGTCACCTCGGCCCTGATCGGCGCTAGCAGCGTGGCCCAGTTGCAGGAGAACCTCGAGGCCGCGACCGGACCTGCCTTCACGCCCGAGCAGCTAGCCGACATCGACGCCCACTCGACCGGAGCGGGCATCGAAGCTTGATTGCATAACAATTCCCCCCGCCCGGTCGCCCACCCGCATGCGATCACGCTGAAGCTGAAAGATCTCCGCTGGACGGGGAAGACTAAGAACCATGCGCTATCTGGGCATGGACACAGCGAAGAAGATCTCGAAGGTCGGCCTCGGCACCTGGCAGTTCGGCTCCCGGGAGTGGGGCTACGGCGAGGACTATGCCGGCTCGGAGGCGAAGAGGATCGTGCGCCGCGCGCTCGAGCTCGGCGTCACGCTGTTCGACACCGCC
>JASHXW010000336.1 GCA_030043395.1 Streptosporangiaceae bacterium | reverse complement strand
CAGCGCGTCGACGAGCCGGCCAGCGGCCGGCTCGATCGGCGGCACGCCCGGCCGGCGCGGCTGGCTGCCGGTCGGTCCGTCGGCCTCGTCAGGGTCGCACTTGTGCAATGCCTGATGGGCAGCGGCTGACTCGTCCCTGGCCCAGTGCACGTGCGCGGCGGTGACTTCGGCCAGCCTGGCGCACAGCGGATCGGACTTGGCGGCCCCGCCGTCAGCCAAGTCGGCCGTCAGGTCGTCGGCGGTCAGGAGGTCGCCGTAGAGCGCCTCGGCGAGCGCCTGCCAGGCTCGCGCCCTGTCCTCGAATTCGCGGTGGCCGCCGGCGCGGAAGTTACGGGTAGCCCAGGCGAAGCGTTCGCGGGCATCGGCGACCTGGCTCGATGCCATGGCCGTGGTCCCGAGCGCGCACCACAGCAGGCCAAGACCCTGGTGCTCGGCGGCGGTGCATGCGGTGGCGCCGGCCTGGGCCGCGATGTCGAGGCTCTGCTCGACAAGCCCGGAGTCGGCGCCGCCCTGGGCAGTGGCGTTCATCAGGCGCAGTGCCTGTAGCCAGGGCGTGATCATCCGGCGCTGCGCTGGTGCGCACCGGCCGAGCGCGCTTGCGGCGTTGTCCAGGTGCAGCGCCGCAGCGCACGAGTCGCCGGTCCGGACGCCCGCCGCCGCCAGCGCGCCCGCTACTGGCGCGTCGCTCGCGAAGCGACCGGAGGGGAAGGTAGCGAGCACTGGCTCGAGCTGTGCAGCCTGGCCTGGCAGGAGCATTTCTGGCCCGGCAACCGCGAGCACCCGCGCGGCGAAGTCCCAGTCACCGGCCTGGGCCGCGTTATAAATCCCCTCTGCATGCAGGCCATGCGAGGCATGCCAGCGGGCGGCTCGTCGGTGCAGTGGCGCGACCTCGTCGGGAAGCTCCCGGCGCAACTGCGCCCTGAGCAGGTCCAGCATCAGCGGGTGGTAGCGGTAGGCCGTGTCGTCGCCGCCCAGTTCGGTGCCAGCCGTGCTGATCATCAGGTTTTCCCTCGACAGCTGATCCAGCGTCCGCGCGCCGCCCCCCTTTCCGGTCAGGGCGTCGGCTAGGTCTCCGCAGATCGTTTCGGTGACGCTGGTGCGCAGCAGGAACAACCTCCAGTCCGCGGGCAAGTCGGCAAGCACCTCATCGCGCAGGTAGTCGGCGACAGCGGGCTCGTCCCCGCTGATCGGCCCGATCGTGGCGGCACGCCCGGGGACGGATCGCATGGCAGCCAGTCGCAGCCCGGCCATCCACCCCTGGGTGCGCAGCAACAGGTCGTCGAGCTGAGCGGTTGGCAACTCGATCCCGAGCATGGCGAAGTACGCCGCAGCCTCCGGGGTGGTGCAGGCAAGTTCCGCGCCGCCGATCTCGGCTAGTTCTCCGCTGACCCGGAGCCTGGCGACCGCCAGTCCGGCCGGATGCCTGCCGCAGAGCACCAGGCGCAGGCCAGGCGGGCCGTTTCGCAGCAGGTAGTCAAGGCCAGGCAGGGCATCGGAGCCAGTGAGCTGGCTGATGTTGTCGATGACCAGGGTGACCGGGGCGGGCAGCCGCTCCGCCGCGTCAGCGAGCCGCATCGCGAACGCGTCGTCGCCGGGTGCGGCCAGCGCCCGGACCACCTCGCCCGGTACCGCTGGCGTCGCCGCGAGTGCGGACCTGACATGACCCCACAGCCGCTGAGCCGACAGGTCACCGTGGTCGAGGCTGAGCCAGGCGATGCTTCCCGGGTCGGGGACGGTCGCGGCCCACAAGGCGCAGGCGACGGTCTTCCCCGCGCCTCCCGGTGCGCAGATCAGGGTGACGCGGTGGTCGGCGGCCTGCTGGATCTGCTCGCTAATCCTCGGCCTGTGCAGCAGCGGAACGCCCGGCTCGGGCACCCTGAGCTTGTCGCTCACGGCGGGCCGTGGCAGGTTCAGGCTGGCCTTGCGCAACTCCGAGCGGTTCAGCTCAGCGGTGCGCGACTGCCTTCGGCCATCCCGCACCGCGGAACGGACAGCCGGCTCGCCGATGGTGCTTGTCATAAGGTCCCCCGACGGGCAACGGCAGGCACGTCAGATCCGCCCCGCAGGCCCCCATCCTCGCGGGCGAACGTGCAGCTTTAGCCCGGTAAGGTCCGTACCCGCAGCGCCGCTCACCAACCTTGCGCAACATGCGGGCTGGCGGCGGTCCGGGCGGCGGCCTCGCGCTAGTCGTCCTCGCAGAATGCCTCGCGAAGTATTTCCTCCTGGTGGCAGGAAAGGCTCGTGCGGACTAGTTCCGCCTCGGCGCCTGCAACCGCCAGTCGATCGGCCACGGCTTGCAGGACGGCGTCTGAGCTCACCAGGAACAGGGCTGAGGTTCCCGGCGTCACCTTCTCGCGCACCTCCCGGATAAACGAGTCGCTAATCCCGACATTGGCCATCGTCGCGATCAATGTCCCGGCTGCCGCGCCGATCGCCAGGCCAAGCATGGGGACGAAGAAGATCAGGCCGAAGAGCAATCCCCAGAACCCGACCCCGAGCGCCCCGCGCTGCCTGGGGCCGTGCAGTTCCCGGGTGCACGGCTTGCGCTGGCCGACCTCCCAGCTCACGACCGCGGCGCCGGATACGGCGAGGAGTTGCGGGAGCTGCAAGTCAGCGAGCAGGCGCAGGGCGTCCTGTGCTCCGTCTGTGGACCTGAACTTCCACACGTTCAGCGCGGACATGGCAGCTCCCCTGGATGCGCGAGCGATGACAGCCGCTCTCCCGGATGCGCTTAGTGCCACCATCGGCTGCCAGGCACGAGGGCGCATCACCCCGGCCGAGTGAAAGGACCAAGCCCTTGGCGGTTGCCAGGGCCTGGCGGCAGATTTCACCCGCACGGGATGACGTCACCGGGTCGGTACCGTGCTCAAGGTGCTGTCATGACGACGACGATGCACAAGTCACGCGCCCGCACGCTGCCGACCAGGGGTACCGGGTCAGCCAAGCGCACGTCCGCTCAAGGCACTGCGCCTGGTAAGCGCACTACGTCCGGCAGGGCTACTACGTCCACGAGGACCACTGCGTCCACGAGGACCACTGCGTCCAGCAGGAGCACTGCGCCTGCCAGGCGCACTACGTCAACCAAGGCCACTGCGCCAGTCAGGGGCACCGCGCCAGTGAAGGGCACCGGGCCGGCAAAGCGGACTATGCCTGCTCGGGCCACGGCGCCAGTGAAGGGCACGGGGCCAGCAAAGCGGACTATGCCTGCTCGGGCCACGGCGCCAGTCAAGGGCACGGGGCCAGCAAAGCGGACTATGCCTGCTCGGGCCACGGCGCCAGTCAAGGGCAGAGTGCCGGCGCCGCGCTATCAGCTGGACACCTCGCTAGCCCGCCTGACGCCGGACGAGCGGGCTGCTAAGGGCAGGCAAATCAGGGCCGACGTGCCGCGCAGCAGCCACGCGGAACTCAAGCTGGCGAGCGGTCGCGATCCGATCAGCATGCTCGCCGAGCAAGCCACCAGCCGATTGCCGGACCTAGTTCCGATCAGGTACGGCCGGATGCTTGCCTCGCCCTTCGCGTACTACCGCGGCGCCGCGCTGCCCATGGCCTTCGACCTGTCGTCCACACCGGTCACCGGGCTCTCCGTGCAGGCATGCGGAGATGCGCACATGGGCAACTTCGGGCTATTCGGATCCGCCGAACGCCGGCTGGTGTTCGACATTAACGACTTCGACGAGACGTTGCCTGGCCCGTGGGAGTGGGACGTCAAGCGGCTCGCGGCCAGCCTGGAGATAGCTGCCAGGGAAAACGGGATCGGCAAGAAGCAGCGCAACGAGATCGTGCAGGCCGCCGTCCGCAGGTATCGCCTCGCGATGGGAGAGTTCGCCACGCAGTCGAACCTCGGCGTTTTCTACGCCAACGCTGACGCGGACCAGATCGTGCAGCGGTTCAGGAATCAGCTCACTTCACGCCAGCGCGCGCGGGTGGCCGAAGGGATCGCGAAGGCGCGGAGCAGGGACAGCATGCAGGCACTGGACAAGCTTTGCCGGATCGTCGACGGCCGGCCGCAAATCGTCGCTGACCCGCCGCTGATCGTCCCGCTCTCCAGCATGCTGCCCGCCGACATCGACGCGTCAGGGCTCGAAAGCGAACTGACGGGCCTGATCGAGGGCTACAAGCGCACTCTGCTTGCCGACCGCAGGTACCTGCTCGACCAGTACGAGACCAAGCTGGCCGACATCGCCCGCAAGGTGGTCGGCGTGGGCAGCGTCGGCACCCGCTGCTGGATCATGCTCATGCTCGGCAGGGACGAGTCGGATCCTCTGTTCCTGCAGATGAAGGAAGCCGGCCCGTCGGTGCTCAGCGAGTTCGCCGGGCAGAGCAAGTTCACTAACCAGGGCCAGCGGGTCGTCGCTGGGCAGCGTCTCATGCAGGCAGCCAGCGACGCATTCCTCGGCTGGCAGCGGCTGAGCCCGGCACCGGACGGCGTTACGAGGGACTTCTACGTCCGCCAGCTCAGGGACTGGAAGTTCTCGCTGGATACCCAGACGATGGTGCCCAGCGGCATCAAGTACTTCGGCGAGCTCTGCGGATGGACGCTCGCCAGGGCGCACGCACGGTCAGGAGACCGGATCGCTATCGCGGCGTATCTCGGCAGGTCCGACGCGTTCGACAAGGCGGTTGCCGAGTTCGCCGTCCAGTACGCCGACCTGAATGAGCGCGACTACGCAGCACTGGACGATGCCGCGAAGTCGGGGAGGGTGCTCGCTCAGCGGGGTGTGTGAGCCGACGGCATCTGCCTGGGCCCCCACTCAGAGTGCCTGATGGGGGCCCTAGGCAGATCCGCGAACTACAGAGCCGGGAACTACGAGGACTGAACTACAGTGGCCTGACCTGCTCGGCCTGCGGGCCCTTGGCCCCCTGGCCTGCGGTGAACTCGACCCGCTGGTTCTCCTCCAGGGTCCTGAACCCGTTCGAGAGAATGGCCGAGTGGTGGACGAAAACGTCCGCGCCACCGTCGTCCGGTGCGATGAAACCGTAGCCCTTGCTGGCGTTGAACCACTTCACGGTGCCCTGAGGCATGTACTACTCCTAAATCGATGACAACCATGTCTATCTAACAGCATCCGAGATCATGGTTGTGACATCGCCGGATGTGTACCCCGTCACGCGTGGCGTGCAGCCCGAGGTCAGGTCTGCGGCACCTTCCTGCCCGCGTACATCACATCTACCCGGTACGGGATCCCGACAACGATCTCATCCCTGGTCTGTGGATGCTCGCGCAAGATGGTCCTGATCTCGTCGAGAACCGCTGCCTGAGGGCCGGGCGGCAGCGCGGCCACATGGCTCACGCTGCGCATCCGGTCGACGACATGCTCTCGAGGGCTGTGGTGAACGTGATGGAAGGACGCCTCGGTCCACGACGACCAGGCGCCATTTGGGTCTGCCGCGGCGGCCAGGTCCCTGCCGCGCGTGGGCTGGCGGCCAAAGCGCGAGCTGCCCGGCGTTTCGCGCCATGGTGCTGCGTGCTCCACCCGGTCCATGACCGACCAGATCCGGTCGACCCAGTCCACTCCCAAGTCGCGGGCATTCCAGATCAGGCTCAGGTAACCGCCAGGGCGCACCACCCTGCCAAGCTCGGCCAGTGCGGCCCGAGCGTCGAACCAGTGAAATGCCTGCGCGACGAGCACTGCGTCGACCGAGCTTGTCGCAAGTGGCAGGGCCTCAGCGACCCCAGCCAGCACCTGGACATCCGGCAGGCGGCGCCGTAGCTGGTCGCGCATGGCCGCCACGGGCTCGATGGCGACGAGATCCGCACCCGACCCGGCAAGCAGAGCGGTGAGCTTGCCGGTCCCGGCCGCCAGGTCGACGACGCGACGGCCAGGGCCAATGCCCAGGTTCTCGGTCAGCCAGGCGATGGCTTCCGGCGGGTACGACGGCCTGGCGCGATCGTAGGCCTCGGCCTCGGCGCCGAACCCTCTGGCCGCGATCTCGTGCACTTCGCTCACGGAGCTTGCTTCCGTTCCTGGGGCTAACTTGGCTGCGGAATTTTCATGCCGTTCCTCAGTCCAGTGGCGAGTGAAAGTACCAAAGCTGGCCCTCAGGATCCCGCGCCCCGTACTCGCGGACCCCATAGGGCTGGTCCACCGGTTCCTGCACGATGTGCGCGCCGGCCGCCAGGGAACGGGCGTAGTGGGCGTCGGAGTCGTCGACGGAGATCACCGTCATGCCGGTCACCGCGTTCACAGCCCTGGGCGACCTGAACTTGGCGGACCTGGCGGGGTGCAGCCCGATGGCCTGATCGCCGGCCCGGACCTCCCGGTACTGGCTCACGCCCTCGGCGTCCTTCTCCCGGTGCCCGGAGGCTAGCCCGAAAACACTGACGATGTAGTCGTGGGCCGCGTCGATGTCCTCATAGACGAGTAGTCCCTGGGTGCCGTGAATCGTGCTGTCGAGCATGGTCATCTCCTCAAGGATAGAAAACAGCTGGTCCGCTGACGGGCTGTCGTGCTGGGCGAGTTCGGCGGCCATGGTCGCGAGCCTGGAGCAGAGCCTGGCGGCCGTAGCCGCCTTGTCCCTGGTCTCGGTCAGGTGCCGGTCGACGGCAGGTGCGAGCTGCCATTTCGGGTCGGCCATGGCTGCCGCGATCTGGTCGAGCGGGAAGCCGAGCCGGCGCATCAGCCTGATCCGGTAGAGCCTGGCGACGTCGTCTGCGATGTAGAGGCGATGCCCGGCTGCCGACCGGCGGGACGGCGTGACCAGGCCGATCTCGTCGTAGTAGTGCAAGGTCCTGACCGTCAGGCCGGTGACGCGAGCCAGGGCTCCGACCCGCCAGGTCTGCTCTGGTTCCTGCGCCTGCGTGAAACTCGCCATGAGACCGACGCTAGGACCTCACGTTGCGTGACATGCAAGCCTTCGGGACGCGAAGTCGCCGGTCGAGGTAGCTCGGCACTCTGGCGGTTGGCCGGAGTCTGCCGTTTGAGCCTTTCTGATCGGGGCAGATGGGCTGTCCCGGTAGTAGGACTAACGGAGTTGCCGCATGACTAGCGACCTGCAGAACCCCGACCGGACACAACGAGCCAGCCGGTCCGGCGGGACCGATCCGATGGCGAAGATCCCGGGGATTGGCCCTTACTGGCGACTCATCCGTCCGGCATGGCGGGTCATTCGCGTTGTCGCGGTCATCGCCGTGGTGATCGTGGTAATCCTGGTCGGGCTCTCCGCTGTGCACCTGCTGCCCAGGCTGAGGAATCCGTTCGCTGAGACCACGACGGTGCGCAGCCAGGGCGCCCTGCTGAAGTCGATCACCGAGCTGAGCAGGTACGAGGCGGCGAGCGGATCCTTTCAGGTAGTAGTCGACCTTTCGACGAGGAGCTCGTTCCTGCCATCGACCATCGAGGGCAGCCAGACGCTGTTCGTCGGGCTTGGCACGGACATCGCCTTCGTCAACTTCGCCAACCTGAAAGGCAAGGCGGTCGTGGTCTCGCGCAACCGCAAGGCGGTCACGATCAGGCTGCCGGCCGCGCAGCTCGAGCCCGCGGTGCTCAATGTCAAGAAGTCCTACGTCTTCGCCCAGCAGCAGGGCCTGCTGAACAAGATCGGGAGCTTCTTCTCCGCCAATCCCAACAGCCAGCAGCAGGTTTACGTCGCGGCGCAGCAGAAGATCGAGCAGGCGGCGCGCCGCAGCGCGCTGGTCACGCAGGCGGAGAAGAATACGACGGTGATGCTAACCGGATTGATGCGCTCGCTCGGCTTCAAGCAGGTCACCGTTGTTTTCGCCCGTTCCTGAGCATGTATCCAGATCCGCAGCTTGTCAGCCTGGCCGGGCGGGTGCTGACCGTGGAGGATGCGGGGCCGCAGGACGGGTACCCGGTTCTCGTCCATCACGGCGGCGGCTCACGGCACATCGGGCCGGGTCTGGTGCGCGCCGCGCACCGTAGCGGATTCCGGCTGATCAGCTACGACCGTCCGGCCTACGGCGGGTCGACTCCCATGCCAGGCAGGACGATCGCCGACTGCTCCGCCGACGTGGAGGCCATCAGTGATGCGCTGAAACTTCCTAGCATCGCCGCCTGGGGATTTTCCGGCGGTGGTCCGTATGCCCTGGCCACGGCAGCCCTGCTGCCCGATGTTGTCACTGCGGCCTGTGTTTTTGCTCCGCTCGGGCCGTATGGTGCGCCTGGCCTGGAATTCCTGCGGGGAATGAGCGACTCGTATCGCGAGGAGGTCCGTCAGTTCTTCGCCGACCGGCCAGCGGCGCGACAGAAGTTCCGTACGGAAGCTGCCGAGATGTTCGGCCGGCTGAGCAGCGCCGAAACGTGGCTGGCGCAGTGGGGTGAGCGGGCCGATGCGGACGAGGCGCACAGCCGGGAGGCAGCCGAGTACCTCGCCTCGACATTCACTGACGGATGGACCCGCGACGACGAAGGATGGTGGGACGACTGGAGCGCCTTCCTCAGCCCATGGGGCTTCGACCTCGGCGCTATCGAGGCACCGGTCAGCCTCTGGCACGGCCTGGCCGATACGCGTTGCCCACCGGACCACTCGCGCTGGCTCGCGGCACGGATAGGCGACGTCTGCGTGCACTTTCCCGAGCATGATGACCACACCAACGTCGAGGACAACAACCGCGACGAGGCCTTCGCCTGGCTACGCGACCAGATCGAAGTGGGAGGTCAGCGCTCCGGGTTGTAGGGCACTGGGAGCTGTAGTGAGCCATCTGGGCCCGCCTCGATGGCGCGCCGAGGCTGCACTGCTGCGCTTGTCAACGGCGCGACAGTACTTGGAGCGGTCGGCCCGGCGCCTACGCTCGGCGCAGAGCCTACCGCCGACCCAGCGTCTACGGCCGGTCCAGCGTCCGCGGAGGGCTCGTCTTCTACCGCACTCGGAGCGAAGGCCGGATCCCGGATCTCCGCTTCGGTGTCAGGCACGCTCGTCAGCGGCTCCGCGTCACCGGAGCCTGGCTCGACCGGCGGCATGGCGAGGTCCGCTGCGCTCACGGCGTCCTTGTAGGCGCGCTCGAGCTTCGCGAGCTCGGACTGCGAGTCGTGGAACCAGTTCGTCGACCAGATTCGGTGGAAGCTCCAGCCGAGCCGCTGCAGGTGCTCGCCCCTGAGCCGATCCCGGTCCCGGACGCTGCCTGACTGGCGGTAGGACGCTCCGTCGGCTTCGATGGCCAGCACCATCCGGTCGCCATCCGCCGGGTGGGTGGCGGCGAAATCGACCCGGTAGCCGCCGACGCCGTACTGCGGCAC
>JASHXW010000335.1 GCA_030043395.1 Streptosporangiaceae bacterium | reverse complement strand
CCCGACCAGTTCGCCGAGATGCTGGCCGGCTTCCATGACATGGACGAGCACTTCCGGATGGCGCCGCTGCCCTCGAACTTGCCGGCCCTGCTTGGCCTGCTCTCGGTCTGGTACACGGGCTTCTTCGGCGTGGCAAGCATCGGCGTGATGCCGTACGACCAGTACCTGAAGCGGTTCCCCGCATACCTGCAGCAGCTCACGATGGAGTCCAACGGCAAGCACGTCACGCTCGACGGGACCCGCGTGGACTACCCGACCGGGCCGGTCTACTGGGGCGAGCCAGGCACCAACGGCCAGCACAGCTTCTACCAGCTGCTGCATCAGGGGACCGAGCTGATCCCGGTCGACCTGATCGGCTTCGGCCGCACGCTGAACCCGGTCGGCGATCACCACGACATACTCACCTCGAACGTGTTCGCCCAGGCGCAAGCGCTCGCGTTCGGCCGGACGCTCGAGGAGGTGCTTGCCGAGGGGACGGCGCCGCAGGTCGCGCCGCACCGCGTGATGGAGGGCAACCGGCCGAGCAACGTCATGCTCGCCGAGATCCTCACGCCCCGGCTGCTTGGCTCGCTCGTCGCGCTCTACGAGCACGCCGTGTTCACGGCCGGGACGATCTGGGACATCGACTCCTTCGACCAGTGGGGAGTCGAGCTTGGCAAGGTGCTGGCCGCGGCCATCATCCCTGAGCTGACCAGCAAGTCCGAGCCTGCGCTGAATCATGATTCGTCGACGAGCACGCTCATCCGTCGCTACCGAATGATCAAGGGAGCCTAACAATGACCACCCAGCATCCCATGCAGATAGGCATGGTCGGCCTCGGCCGGATGGGCGCGAACCTGGTCCGCAGGCTGATGCGCGACGGCCACCACTGCGTCGTCTACGACGTGAACCATGACGCCGTGGCCGCGCTGGTCGCCGAGGGGGCAGTCGGCACGACCGATCTCGACGACTTCGTCGACAAGCTCGAGCGGCCCAGGGCGGCGTGGCTGATGCTGCCAGCGGCGATCACAGGGCGCACGCTGGACCACCTCACCTCCATGATGGACGCCGACGACGTGGTCGTTGACGGCGGCAACTCGTACTACCGCGACGACATCGCCCGGGCCAAGCGGCTTGAGCACAAGAAGATCCATTACATCGACTGCGGAACGTCGGGCGGAGTATGGGGACTAGAGCGCGGCTACTGCCTGATGATCGGCGGCGATAACGAGGCGGTGCAGCGGCTGGACCCTGTCTTCCGCACCATCGCGCCGGGCAAGGGCAGCGTCGAAGTGACCCCCGGCCGCGGCACGCACGGGACCGCTCAGGACGGTTACTTGCATTGCGGCCCGGCAGGAGCCGGTCACTTCGTCAAGATGGTCCACAACGGCATCGAGTACGGGATGATGGCCGCGATCGCTGAGGGCCTGTCGGTCATCAAGCACGCCAATGCGGGCATGGAGGAGCAGGCCACCGACGCGGAGACAACGCCGCTGACCGATCCCGAGGCGTACCAGTACGACATCGACGTCGGCGAGGTCGCCGAGGTGTGGCGGCGCGGCTCCGTGATCAGCTCCTGGCTGATTGACCTGACCGCCGCGGCGTTGGCCAAGTCGCCTGACCTGGCGGAGTTCGCCGGTCACGTGTCGGACTCCGGCGAAGGCCGCTGGACCGTACTGGCCGCAGTCGAGGAAGGCGTGCCCGCGCCCGTCATCACAGCCTCGCTCTTCCAGCGCTTCGAGTCCCGCGGGCTCGGCGAGTTCACCGACAAGCTGCTGTCCGCCATGCGCAGTGAGTTTGGCGGGCACGCCGAGAAGAAGCCGACGCCGTCGAACGCCTGACGCTGGGCCGTGCCCTTACGGAACCGGGCAGACCACGTCGATGTGAGTCGTGGTCTGGCCGGAGTGAACGGTGATGGCATGCTCGGCGCGGCAGGTCATGCTCGTGCCGTGCGGCTTGCCGGTCAGCGTGTAGCGGCCAGGGGCCAGGTACATCGAGTAGCGGCCGTGCTTATTGGCGTAGACCGTTTCGACGGGCTTGCCGTGCTGGCGCGCTGTCACGCTGCCTGGCTGCGGGTAACTGCGTCCCGGGGAAGGGCCGCCGAAGAGCTCGAGCACGCCCTTCACGGTGCCAGGAGCCGGAGAAGCGGGCTGGGCCGGGTGACTGGCCACAACGGCGAACACCAGGGGGACCACGGCTAGCGACAGGCCGGCAGCGGAAGCCGAACTCAGCAGGCGGTTCTTAGTCATGCCCCTCAGACGTGAGGCCCGGCCATTTCGTTCCACAGCTGTAGAGCTCTGCGTTGGCCGTTCGCCGTGCCGATGCAGGGCCTGGCTCAAGTGGCCGGGCAGACGAGGTCGACGTGCTTGATGGCCTGACCAGCGTGCACGGTAACCCGGTTCGGGTAGATGCAGGTCAGGCTGCTGTGGCGAGTCTTGCCCGTCAGCGTGTAGCGGCCGGGCGCGAGATGCAGCACGTAGTGGCCGCGCTTGTTCGTCCTAGCGCTCGCGACTGTGGCGCCGTGGCGCCTGGCGGTCACGAGGCCCGGCCAGGGCTGACTATGCGGCGGATAAGCGCTGCCCTTCTCCAGCAAGCCCTGCACGGTGCCGCTACGCGCGTGCGCTGGCTGGGCGAAGTGGCCAGTCAGGTTGGTGAACACGAGCGGGAGAACGGCAAGGGACATGCCAGCCGCGGATATCGCACTCAGCAGGCGCTTCACGTTCATGCCCTTCTGACGTCGGTCTCCGCCATTCTCGCGCCCCGCGATGGGCGCTCTCAGCTAATACTGCAGATCACGTCGACGCGGGCGATTTTGGCAGTGCGCACGTGGACAGGATGGCCGGCGCGGCAGGTGGCCTGGCCGCTGTCGATGAGCGGGCTGGTTCCGGTCAGGCTGTACGAGCCGACGGGCAGGTTGCTGATCACGAAGCGCCCGTTCTTTCCGACGGTCACCGTCCTGGCAGGCGCACCGCCGGGAGCGGTGGCCGTGACCTGACCAGGTAGCGGGAACGGCGCGCCAGGGGACGGCCCGCCCACGCGCAGCAGCCGGCCGCGCACCGTTCCGGCCGTCACGCCGTCGGGACCGGTGCGCTGGCACCCTGCCAAAGTGGCGGCGAGCGCCAGCGCGAGGACGGTAATAGCCGGCGCCAGAACGGTAATAGACGGCGTGTATCGTGCGGTGCCCAGT
>JASHXW010000334.1 GCA_030043395.1 Streptosporangiaceae bacterium | reverse complement strand
GAGCTCCTCGAGGTGCTTGCCGCGGCCGGTCCTGCGACAGCCGCCGAGTGCGGCCGGATCCTCGGAGTCTCGCAGGCGAATTGCTCGTTCCACCTGCGCCAGCTCTCGAAGTACGGCCTGGCGCAGGACGCCGGGCCAAGCGGCGACCGCAGGGAGCGGCGCTGGCTGGTGGCCGATCCCCGCGTCACGGTGCGCATCGAGGCCGAAGCTGACTCGGTCGTCAGACGCCAGCTTGAGCGGGTCGTGATCGAGCGCGAGATGCAGGCGATCTTGAACTACGCCGACCGTCAGGATGGCGATTTCCCTGGCTGGGACCACGAGGCGGGCCTAATGACTGCCGTCGTGATGCTGTCGGCGCAGGAAGCGGGCGAGATCAAGCAGAAGTGGAAGGAACTGCTCGAGCCGTACATCGCGCGGACGCTGTCGCACGGAATGCAGCTTGAGCCTGACCGGCGATATGTCCGGTACTTCATGGCGGCGACGCCACTCGAGAGCTATCAGTCCGACAACCCGGATCCAGGAGAGAGCGCAGATGAACCCGCAGGTCAGTTCCGCAGCTGACGCCACCATCGACTTCGTGACGGCGGCGCCTGCGCCCGGATCGCTCGAGGTGGTGTGGAACCACGGCAGCCGGTCACGGCGACGTCCAGTGGATCCGGCCATCCAGGTACACCGATATGACGAGCACACGGTCATCATGCGGCAGAGCAAGTCGGTCAGCTATGAGGCGCCGTTCATGTACCTGCTGTTCGGGAACAGGCGTGCGCTCCTGCTTGACACCGGTGCTACCGCCGACTCAAGCCGGTTTCCGCTCCGCCAGACCGTAGACGAGCTGATCGAAGGCTGGCTCGCCACGCACCCTCGCGACGACTACGAACTGGTCGTCGCTCACTCCCATGGTCATAACGATCACGTGGCCGCGGACGACCAGTTCGCCGGCCGGCCGGGCACGACAGTGGTGCCGCGCGATGCCGGGCAGATGCGCGAGTTCCTCGGCTTCGGCGATGCCTGGCCCGGGCGGGCAGTCACCTTTGACCTGGGTGGGCGGATCCTGGACATGCTCGGTTCGCCCGGGCATCACAAGGCCGCCGTCACTTTCTACGACCGGTGGACGGGCATCTTGCTGACCGGGGACACCGTGCTCCCAGGTCGGTTGTTCGCTTTCGACTTCGCTGCTTACCAGGCAACGCTCGGCCGCCTGGTCGAATTCGCCGCGGCCCGGCCGGTCACTCACGTTCTCGGCTGCCACATCGAGATGACGCGCAAGCCGGGCCGCGACTACCCCGTCGGGGCGGTCTATCAGCCTGGCGAGCGCGCCCTGCAGATGACGACAGCGCAACTGAGCGCGGTCCGGGACGCCGCCGCGTCAGTCGCCATGAGGCGCGGTGTCTACCGGTTCGACGACTTCGTGATTTACAACGAGCCGCGTCCGATCGACCTGTTCAGGATGCTGGCCAGGGGATGGGCGAGCAGGATCGTCGGCGCACTGCGCCTGAGCTGAGGCCCGCCAGCCAGCGCGGACAACAACGATGGCGCTGCGCTGTTGTCATGGCAACAGCGCAGCGCCATCGTTGTGCCTCAGAGGGCGCGGGGCCTGTGGCGGGTCGGACCCGGGTGGTTCTGCGGCTGGCATAGGCAGAGGGTCCGACCCGTTGCGGGTCGGACCCTCTGCGAAAGCTTTAGTTGCCCTTTAGCCGGCTTCTGCCGGCGGCGCGATCAGCGCGGAGCTCCCGCGTCCTCGTCTGGCTTGGTCGTCAGCCGGTCGGTCTCGTCATGGATCTCGATAGCAATCTTGGCCAGCGCGTGAGCGTGCTGGCGGTTGTGGTGCGCGCAGAACAGCAGCTCCGACGATCCGGGCAGCACGACGCGCACGTATGCAGGGGCGCCACACCTGTCACACAGGTCGTTGGCGTTCAGCGGCTTCGTTGGGGCCATCGCTCCGGTCATGTCCGCCTCCCTTGCCCAACCCCCGGCGTGCACTTTGCCGCCGGTTTTTACAACCTGCTGCGATCTCTACCGCATCACAACACCTAGCCCGTGCAGAGTCATCCCATGCCGACCCGTCGTACGCCGTGGGCGAACACATTACGTATCACTGGTCCGATCTTTATACATGACCTCGCAGACATCAAGTTGTCCCAGGTAGCGGTGTATGCGTCGGCGTGGCTGGCCGGTCCGGCGAGTCGAGGCCGATAGGCTTTTGACTGATGAGTTTGCTCGGCGCGCGGCGGGGAAGTGGCCGCCGCGTCGGCACTTGAGCTCAGGAGAAACCCCGTGACCGCCGCTCTGCGTGAAGCACCGCCCCTGGCTGCCAAGGCCGACAGTTACACCGCGCGCCACCTCACCGTCCTCGAAGGCCTGGAGGCGGTACGCAAGCGGCCGGGAATGTACGTCGGCTCGACCGACGAGCGCGGCCTGATGCACTGCCTGTGGGAGATCATCGACAACTCGGTCGACGAGGCGCTGCACGGTACCTGCACCAAGATCGATATCACCCTGCACGAGGACGGGTCAGCCGAGGTCAAGGACAACGGCCGCGGCATCCCCGTGGACGTGGAGCCCAAGACCAAGCTGACGGGCGTGGAGCTGGTCATGACCAGGCTGCACGCCGGCGGCAAGTTCGGCGGCGGCTCCTACACCGCGTCCGGCGGGCTGCACGGGGTGGGCGCGTCGGTCGTCAACGCGCTGTCCAGCCGGCTCGACGTGCACGTCGATCGCGAGGGCTACGAGTGGGCCATCAGCTTCCGGCGCGGAGTTCCGGGGGAGTTCAGCGGCGACAGCCCGGACGCGGGCTTCAAGCCCGGCTCCGGGTTGCGAAAGCTTGGCCGGGTTGGCAAGGCCACTGGCACCAGGACGAGGTTCTGGCCGGACAGGCAGATCTTCATCGCCGGAGCCGAGCTGGACTTCGACGGCCTTATCCAGCGGGCAAGGCAGACGGCCTACCTGGTGCCCGGCGTATCGATCACCGTGATCGACGAGCGCGCGAAGAGAGCCGTGCCGAAGGTCGCCGAATTCCACTTCAGCGGCGGGATCAGCGAATTCTGCGCCCACCTGGGTGAAGAGAAGCTAGGTGGCAGCGGCGGGGCTGCCGGGGCGGCCGGGCCGCCGCCGGTCACCGACGTACTCAGGCTGGCGGGCTCTGGCCAGTTCACCGAGACAGTCCCCGTGCTCGACGACCTCGGGCACCTGACGCCAACCGAGGTCGACCGGACGCTGGACGTCGACGTCGCGTTGCGCTGGGACGCCGGCTTCGACACGATCACCAAGTCCTTCGTCAACGTGATCGCGACGCCCAAGGGCGGCACGCACGTGACCGGGTTCGACCGCGCGCTAGTCAGGACCTTCAACGACCAGCTCAAGGCCGCCAGGGTGCTGAAGGCCGGGGACGACCCGGTGGTCAAGGAGGACGTGCTCGAAGGGCTCACCGCCGTCATCTCGGTGCGCTTGCCCGAGCCGCAGTTCGAGGGCCAGACCAAGGAGGTGCTCGGCACCCCGGCCGCCTCGAAGATCGTGGCTGACGTTGTCGGCACCGAGCTGCGGAGCTTCCTCGAAGGCCGGGTCCGCGGCAGCAAGCCGCAGGCCAGGGCGCTGCTCGACAAGGTCGCTGCGGCGGCGAAGGCCAGGGTCGCGGCTCGCGAGCACCGGGAGAACCAGCGCCGCAAGTCGCTCCTTGCCAGCTCGGCGCTGCCGGCGAAGCTGGTGGACTGCCGTTCCTCCGATGACCGCAGCGAGCTGTTCATCGTGGAGGGCGACTCGGCGCTCGGCACGGCCAAGCTGGCCCGTGACTCGGAGTTCCAGGCGCTGCTGCCGATCCGCGGCAAGATACTCAACGTCCAGAAGGCGTCCCTGTCGGACATGCTGAAGAACGCCGAGTGCGCCGCGATCATCCAGGTGCTCGGCGCCGGCTCAGGCGCGGCGTTCGACCTGGACGCCGCGCGTTACCAGCGGGTGATCCTGATGAGCGACGCCGACGTGGACGGCGCGCACATCCGGACCCTCCTGCTGACGCTGTTCTACCGGTACATGCGGCCACTGGTCGACGCCGGCCGGGTGTTCGCCGCCGTCCCGCCGCTGCACCGGATCGAGCTGACCAACCCGCGCAAGAACCAGGACAAGTACATCTACACCTACTC
>JASHXW010000333.1 GCA_030043395.1 Streptosporangiaceae bacterium | reverse complement strand
GCCGATGTCGCGCTTGGCACCTTGTACAGGTACTTCCCGTCCAAGATCCATCTTCTGGTCTCGGGGCTGGCAAGGGAGTTCGAGCAGACCAAGGAGAAGCTCGACCGCAGGCCTGCTACCGGCGAGACGGCCGCCGACCGCGTCGTCTACGTGCTGCACAAGGTCACCAAGACCATGCAGCGCGAGCCGCTGCTCACTGAGGCGATGACGCGGGCGTTCATGTTCGCGGACCCGACGGCTGCCAGCGAAGTCCATGCCGTGGCCACCTTGATGGAGCAGATGCTCACCGATGCGATGCACCCCGGCGAGCCCACCGAGGACGAGCGCGCCATCGCCCGGGTGATCGGCGACGTCTGGCTGTCTAACCTGGTCGCCTGGGTGACCCGCCGGGCGTCGGCCGGCGACGTCTCCTACCAGCTCGAGCTCGCGGCGCGCCTGCTGCTGCGGTAGCTCTCCTGGCTCTAGGCCGCGTGGCTCAGGCCGGGCGCGCGGCGGCATGCTCAATGCTGGGCAGCGGTTCGCCGTACCAGTTCTCGATCAGCCAGCGCGAGATCGACAGCGACGGCGGCATCCGCATGTCCCCGGACAGGATCGCCGCGCGCAGGTCATCCCGGCTGTACCAGCGTGCCTCGACGATCTCGTCGTTGTCGACCTGGATCTGCGTGCCCATCGCCTGGGCGCGGAATCCGAGCATGATGCTGTGCGGCATCGGCCATGGCTGGCTACCCGCATAAGTGACGGTACTGACCGTGATGCCGGT
The DNA here is from genome assembly GCA_030043395.1 of Streptosporangiaceae bacterium. Next base: position 7,023 of record JASHXW010000333.1, on the reverse strand, counting down.
TTCCTCAAAGACCTCACGGGCAACGGCCTGCTCCGCAGACTCGCCCGCTTCCACGAAGCCAGCCAGGATGGAAACGCGCCCTGGTGGCCACTGGGCGTTCCGCGCCAGGAGACAGCGGTCGTCGGGATCGGTGACCAGCATGATCGCCGCTGGGTCGCACCGCGGGAAGTGCTCGCTGCCATCGGTTGTGCACCGGCGAGCGTGCCCGGCCAGGATCGGCACGGTCGGCGACCCGCACAGCGGGCAGAAGCCAGCCACCGCGTGCCAGTTCGCCAGCGCGACTGCCTGGACGAGCAGGCAGGCGTCCCGGTCGGTGAGCAACATGCCGATGTCCCTGAGCCCGCCCAGCCTGACGTCGGCGGCGGCGGGGCCCTCGTCCGGCTCAGGCGCGGTGCCCGGGGCAGGATTCGCCAAGGGCGCGCCAGCACCGAAGTAGACGACATCGTCGGAACCGATGCCAAGCAGGAACCGCGTCCCTTCAGGAGCTTGCCGTGGGCTGGTGAACACGAGCTCGGCGGCTCCGTCGCCTACCCTGACCAGCGCCTGCCCGTCGTCGATGACCAGCACCCTGGTGCGCGGGTCAGCCCACGCAGCGGCAAGCCACTCGTCGTCAGTCCGCCGCGCCGTTGCGCGCTCCACCTCGCGCCCGGTCAGGGCAATCTCGCCGGATGCCGAAATCAGGGGGCCAGCCACCGCCTCAGGATACGCAAATACGCGGCAGCTTCCGCTCTCCCGAGCGGCAGTCGCGTGACGACCTGCCCCGTTCGGGCGCGGAGTCGGCCCCGTTCCTTCGGTCTGTAGCCCTTCGGGGCCTCCTATGCGTCATATAGCTGACTCACGCAATCCCTATAGGCGGCTCGCCACAGCTCACCAGCGCGAGATGAGGATGCGATGCCTGCGAAGAACGTGCGCTGCACGATACGCCTGACAGTCGCCACGGCTGTTTCCGCAGCGACGCTGCTCATCACGGGGATCGGCCCCGCGACAGCACAATCCGAGGCCACGATCGCCCGTAGCGGGGCGGGCCGAACCGTAGCGCGCGATGGCGCCAGGGCAGCTCTGACGGCCGTCTCCTGCCAGGGTCCATCATTCTGCCTGGCCGTCGGCTGGACCGCTGAGCGGTCCGCGGCGCGCAAGCCCCTGATCGAGAAGTGGAATGGCACCGCGTGGCACGTCCTGCCCGCGACGCTCGAGCGCATCTTCACGAGCGTCACTTGCGGAAGCGCCACCTTCTGCATGGCCAACAGCAAGGCAGGCTACGCGCTGTGGAATGGCGCGAGCTGGCGGCCGCTGCCCGAGCCGCCCCACTTGGGGTTCATACCCGTGAGCTGCGGGAGCCCTACGAGCTGCATGTACGGGAGTCCCCAGGGGCGCATCTGGCGATGGAGCGGCGGACGCTGGCGGGTCCAGGGTGGGATAGCGGACATCTGTGGCCAGGGAGCGCCCGGGCCCTGCGGCTGGAGCACCTTCACCTGCGGGGGTGGCAGCTGCATGGCAATCGGCTTCTTCACCACCAACGGGTGCTGTGACAACACCACAGAGTGGACCGACTACTGGACAGGCAAGAAGTGGACTGGCGTTGCTGATCCGCCCGTGGACGGCACCCTGGGCTGCGGAGTTGATCACTTCTGCATGGAGGTCGAGCCACAGCCCACTGGGCTAGGCCAGGCTGCGACCTGGCAACTGAATCCGGGAGGATGGCAGGACGCCTCACCCAATTCGTCGATCTGCAACGGGATCGCCAATTGCAGCTGGGGTCCCAACCTAACCTGTGGTAATCCGAAGGCCTGCGTGCTGTTCGGAGGCCTGAGACTCCCGCTCGTCCCGCTGATATGGAATGGGACAACCTGGACGGCTGAGCCGTTTGCCCCGGCAACCGGCGCGGCATGGATCATTCAGGACGTATCTTGCGCGAGCAAGGGCACCTGCACGGCTGTCGGGGATAAGACCACCGCCAGCGGAACGAAAGAAACGCTGGCCGAGCGCTGGAACGGCACGACCTGGCAGGTGGTCACCACGCCGAAGCCATGAACGCCGGTGGTCGCGTAGCCATCCGCACGGCATGTGCGCGGGCTCGCTAGATCGAGCTCGCTCAACCGGCTGCCCGGTCAGAGCGCGGCTAGTTCGTCCCACAAGTACGCGGTGGCTTCGGCACCTTTGAGCAGGAGCCGCTTCTCGACCCGCTCGTTCGGTGCGTGGATCTGGTCCTCGTCCAGGCCGACCCCGATGAAGACTAGCGGCGCGCCGAGTATCTCAGCCAGGTCGGCCTCCGGACCGCTACCGCCCTCCCTGGTGAAGAGCACCTCGGTGCCGAAAGCGCGCTCCATCGCTCGCCGGCCTGCCGCCACTGCGGGTGAGTCGATCGGCGAGAAGGCGGGCCGCACCCCTGGCCCGTCGACGGTGACGACGACATCGATGCCGGCTGGCTTGCGCTGAGCCACGAACTCGCGCAGCATGCCAGCCACATCAGCCGGGTCCTGGTGCGCGACCAGCCTGAACGACAGCTTGGCATGCGCCTCACGGGGGATGATCGTCTTGCCGCCCGGGCCGGTGTGACCGCCCCACATCCCGTTCACCTCAGCCGTCGGGCGCGCCCAGATCCGCTCGATGGTGCTGAACCCCGCTTCACCTGCCGCCGCGCCGCTGTTTCCGGCGGTAGCCAGCCAGGCTTTCTCGTCGAACGGCAACCGGGCGAACAACTCGCGCTCGGCCGGCGTGAGCTCGACCACCTTGTCGTAGAACCCGGGCAGCATCACCTTGCCGTCGGCCCCGTGCAGGCCGGACAGCAGGTCAGCCATCGCGTGCATCGGATTGGGCACGGCACCGCCGAACGAGCCGGAGTGCAGGTCGCGCCCGGGGCCGTAGACGTCGATCTGGGCGTCGATCACGCCGCGCATCCCGGTGCACATGGACGGGACGTCGGCCGCCCACATCGAGGTGTCGGTGATGACGATGACATCGCAGGCGAGCCGCTCACGTTCGCGGCGCAGCAACTCGGCGAAGTGCGGTGAGCCGGACTCCTCCTCGCCCTCGACCAGCAGCTTGAGCGTGACTGGCGGCGCGGCTGCCCGATGCGCGGCCAGCCAGGCGCTGATGCCGAGCGCATGAAACAGCACCTGGCCCTTGTCGTCGGAGGCGCCGCGGGCGAGCAGCAGGCCGTCGCGCTCGGCCGGGGTGAACGGCGGCGAGTCCCACTCCTCGAGCGGCTCGACCGGCTGGACGTCGTGGTGCCCGTAGATCAGGACAGTGCGCGCGCCGGGCTCGGCGGCTGGCCAGTGCGCGAATACGGCAGGCCGGCCTGGGTGCTCGGCCGTGCCTGTCTCCCAGACCTCCGCCACGGGGAACCCGGTCTGCCGCAAGTGATCCGCGAGCCACAACGCGGACCGCAGGACATCATCGGCCCGAACCGGATCGGCGGAGATCGACGGGATAGCCAGCCACTCCTTGAGCGCGGCGAAGAACTGCCCGGCGTGGGCGTCGATGAAGTCGCGTACCTCGTGATCGCGGACGTCGCTGTCCATACGAACATCACTCCTCGTCGGTCTTGTGATCCGCTGGCGCTCCGGTGCCTGGTCCCGTTGCCCGATTTCGCCGTGTGACGGCTGTTGCCAGTGGTCCTGAAATGGAACTCTAACCCCCGCCTAAGGCCCGTGCTGCCAGTCTTGTCCCATGACGTCTATCCACATCGTTGAGTGGCATGACTTGTTTGTCGCCATTGCCGGGGCCGCAGCAGCCCTCACCGGGCTGATCTTCGTCGCCGTGTCGATCAACCTGACCCGGATACTGGAGTATCCAGGGCTGCCGACGCGGGCCGTCGAGACGCTGAGCTTGCTTGTGGGCCTCCTCCTGCTCTCAGTCTTCGTGCTGATCCCCGGGCAGGGCACCGCCGGACTCGGCACCGAGATACTCCTGCTCGGGGCGGCCCTTGCCGGCTTCCTGCTCTACCTGCGCCTGCGCCTGTCCCGACGAGAGGGTGAGCCAGCGCTCTGGACGATAGTGCCGCTGATCGTGATCAGCGCCGGCACGGTCCCCATGGTCGTCGCCGGGATTGTCGTCCTCGCCGCAGGCGTTGCCGGGATGTACGTGCTGGTGGCCGAGATCGTGCTTGCCCTGCTGGGCGCCATGGTCAACGCGTGGATCCTGCTGGTGGAAATCCAGCGCTGAGCCGCCCAGGCGCGTGCGTCACGCTCCGTACTTGAAGATCAGCGTGTAGGACCGACTGGCACCATCGGCGTCGTAATAGAACGCATCACCGGTGGCCCACAAGGAAGTAGTGCCGGGAATGCGAGCGATGCTGTAAACGTCGAAGTCGACCGCGCCGGAGCCGACGCCCGGTAGGCCAGCGGTCGGAACTTGCTGACGTGCCAGCCGGCCATGCGAATAGTGCATGAAGAAGTACTTGCCACCCTTGTAGCCGATCATCCACACGCCGCCATGGCCGTCGGTAGTGACCTGAGTCAGCGTCAGATGCGGCGGCAACGCGATCCGCCGCCATGACGAGCCATTCCAGTTCAGCAGCACTGGGATATTGCGGTTCAGGATCTCGCCTGTCAGCCACACGTCAGCAGAAGTCACAGCCACTGAGGCGGTCGGAAGGAAGGCCTCTCCTTTAACCAGGTGCAGTCGGGGAGGAGGAACTGTTCGCCACTCACGGCCGTTCCACCGCAATGCCAGGACGGTGCCGGTGGCTGCGAATGCCCAGACGTCGTCCCTACCTGAAGCGGTCGCCGTCGTGATCTGGCCACGGCTTGCCAGGGTGGCGAGCCTCCAGATACCGCCAGTGAAGTGGAGCACCTGAGGCGGCTGAGACGAGCTGAATAGCCAGGCATCCGCTGGATCCGTCGTGACCAAGCTGCCACCGCAGAACGGGGCGTCTCTGAACTTCGTCGTTCGCCACCTGCCACCGTTCCAGCGGGACACGTACGCCGAGAATCCTGACGGCGAGGGCGATCCGCCGTAGCACCGGGAGCCCGACGCCCAGACATTCGTCCTGGACGTCGATGAGACGTCCTGGGGGCGGGCGTTGGCGCCAGGCAGTACCGCGCCAGTCCACGTCTTCCCGTTCCAGTGCACCGCCACCGGATGCTTGGGTCCGTCGCCGAACGCCCAGGCATCCTGAGGCCCGATCGCAGTAAGTGCAAGAAGATTGCTGAACCTGCGAGTGCTGACGATCGCGCTGATGTGCCATGCAGGCTTTGGCGCGGACCGAAACGCAGCAGTTGCAGCACCGGATCCGCCTGCTGCAACTGCTGCAGCGCAAATGATCGCGCTAATGACTACCGCGAAGCGCTTGGCTGGAAAGGACATCGGGCCTAACCTCTCCGCTGCGTGCATGACCTAAAGTCACCACGGTCCAGACGAGCCTCTACGACGGTAACGATCGGCTCGTCGCCCAGACCACGCAGATCCAGGCCATCAGGTAACGGCGAACACGACGGCAGCGGCCGACGCCGCCGCAATGGCACGCAGCACTAGCGAGCCAGGCGTCACCAGGCCTCGTTGAACACGTTCTCGCCGTTGGGCTTGAGCCGGACCAGGCGGCCGTTGTCGATCCAGCCGTTGACCGCTCCCCTGCTCGGGCCGACGTCGAACAGCAAGTACCGGCGCGACGGGTCGGCGCTGAAGAGCCGGTAGTTGAACCCGGTTCCCGTGTCCACCGAGTACCGCACCCCAGTTTCCTTGCCGGTAGCCGCCGACACCTCGATGACCGACCAAATGCACTGGTCTCCCTTGGGGTGAAGCCAGGTCAGCAGCACGGTCGACCCGTTCGGAGTGACAACCGCATTATTGATGTAAGTCGTCGAGAGCCGGCCAAGCGATGCCTGCTTGAGGATCACCCGGGCGCTAGACAGCAGGCCGCCGCCCCTGACATGGCTGAGCTCGCGAACTTGCTCGCCGCCGGTGACCTTGCAAGCCGGAGCCCCCTTGCCCTTCACGCAATGGGGCCGAGTCAGGAACACAAGGTCGCGCCCGTCGGCGGTCAGTGACATGTCGCCGACCTCGTACCGCACCGTGCCGGGGGCAGCGGGCGGGCTATGCCACACCGCATGCGCGCCTGTCGCCGTATTGATGATGAGGATCTTCTGCGGTGGGTTCGCGGCCAGGGGATTGCTGGCCGGAGGGACCCGTACGGCGATCTCAGATCCATTCGGCGTGACTGCCATGCTGCCAAGGCTCGCGCCGGTCACCGTGCCGCCGCGCACAGCTACGTAACCGCTGATCCGGCCGGCATTCGTGACCCTGAATCGGTAGATCCGCGACCAGTACACAACCGGCCCAGTGGCGTGCCAGATTGACTTCTCGCAGACAACGAAGAAGGCCTGGTTGCTCGCCGGGGCTACTGCCCCGGTCAGCCCGATGTGACTGCCTGGCTTGCCTGGGCACCTGACGTGGGCGGTTACCGCTCCCGTGGCAGTCGCCCGGATCACCGTCTGCAGATGATCATTACGAGCGTTGACTCCGTACTCGTAGTAATAGCGCGGGGGGCTGGCCTCAGAGGTTGCGCCATGCGTGGCAAACCTGGTAGCGATGGGCGCTGCCACCGCTACGCCCGAACTCCCAGCCAGCGCGACCGCGATGCTCATGGCGGCTATCCATCGACGCATGCGCACCAGCCCCATCTCCGTTATCCGACTTTCAGTTGCTCACCTCTGCGTGCCGAATGCCCGCACGTCAGTTCCTTACATTGACAGACGCGAGGCATGCTCGAAAGTTGCTTCGCGGAACGGCTATCAGTAACTAGCCGGCAGTCGCGGCGGGGACGCTCTCGACTAGCTCGGCCAGGCCGACGGCGTCGAGCAGATCGGCCGGGCGCACCGTCCGGTCCTCGCGCACGTAATAGAACGCAGCCCGCACCGAACTCACCGGTACCCGGGCTAGTGCCGCCCAGGCGAGCCGGTAGGCAGCCAGCTGCACGGCGACCGCGCGCTCGTCGTGGCCAGGGCCCGGGGGGTGGCCGGTCTTCCAGTCGACAACATCGAAGCCGCCCTGCGGCCCGTCGGCGAACACCGCGTCGATCCGGCC
>JASHXW010000332.1 GCA_030043395.1 Streptosporangiaceae bacterium | reverse complement strand
CCGAATTCGGCGACCTGACGCAGATCGTGCTGGTGAACCTGGCGGCGCGGTATCACGATCCTGTCGCCGTCGGCATCGGTGCGCTCCTGGCGCTGTGGTCGGTGGCCGGGCTGGCCATCGCCAGCGGCCGGGGGCTCGTCAAGGTGATTCCGATCCGGCTCATCACCCTGATCGGCGCTGGCATCATGGCCGTCCTGGCCGTCGTCAGCCTCGTGAGCGCGATCCGCGGCTGAAGGCTGGGTCACTTCCCGCGACGAGCGGATGCGGCGAACCGCGCAGGGTCGGACTCGTAGCGCGCCCGGCACCGGTCGGAGCAGAACCACTGAGGCTGATCGCCGGCCGGTGAACTTGCCCGGCTGGTCACCGCGCTGGACTTCTCGACTTGCATGCCGCACACCGGGTCGGTGGCGTAGTCGTCGTCTCCGTCGCTGAACCGCTTGCGGTTGCGGTAGAGCCAGTACAAGACGGCGAACACCAGCAGGAAGACGATGTCGAGGATGGTCGTGTAGCTCCAGGTCAGGTGCTCGGGCACGATCTGGACCGGGCGGTGGACCGGGATGAGGTGCAACGCACTGAACAGCAGTTCGGTAAGCAGGCCAGCGACCGACATCACTGTCCAGAACACGAACAGCATCCGCAGTGCCAGGCGGCCGCCGTAGAGCTTGCGGTAGATCAGCACAAGCGGCAGTGCGATCAGGTCGGCGAAGATGAAGCTGATCACGCCGCCAAAGGTGATCCCGCCCTTCCACAGCGCGGCGGCGAGCGGCACGTTGCCGATCGAGCACACGAAGCTGATCAGGGCGATGAACGGCCCGGCGATCGCGTTCTCGATGCTGGTCCACACGCCGTGGCCGGTGAGGAAGAAGGCGTGCCAGAACCAGGTCGGCACGACGGCGGCCAGGATGCCCGCCCCGAGGAAGCCGATGAGGATCTCCCGGCGGAGCATGTTCAAGTCCGACATCGTGTAGGTTGCCGCGTCCGCCCACCCTGCTCTGGTGCGGATCGCCGTGCGCCATGTTCGGTCAGCTGACTCCGCTGCGCCCGCGTCGCCATCGTGCGCGGCGTGGGCGCCCGAGTCGTCCTCCTGAGCGGCGGCGAGCATGTAGGCGTGAGCGTGCGGGTCGTGCTCGCTGGCCTGCGCGGCGGTTACCCGCTCGCGCGCCTCCTGCACGCGCCGCCCGGCCAAGAAGACCCCGCCGAGCAGCGCCAGCAAGATGATCATGATGGTGCCGCCGACGTACTCGGCCACGGCGAACTGCCAGCCGATCAGGACGATCAGCACGATGCCGAGTTCCAGCACGAGGTTCGTCGACGCGAACATGAAGATCATGGAGGTGACGAAGTCCGCGCCCTTGGCGAACAGCGACTTGGCCATCGCGGTGGCGGCGTAGGAGCAGGAGGACGAGATGGCTCCGAATGCTGACGCTCGCGCGACGGCGGCGGCGCGGTGATTGCCGAGCCTGGCGCGCAGCGCCTCGCGCGGGGCGAACGCCTGAACCGCGCCGGACAGGGCGAAGCCGAGGATCAGGGCCCAGAGCGTGTCCCAGAACATGAAGAACGACTCGCGCAGCGAGTCGCTGATCCCGTGCAGCACGGAGCCTGAGCTGAGTGCCAGCAGGTAATGCTCCGCGTGCATGCCGTGTCGTCCCCAAGACCCGAACGTAGCGCTGTCCCGGGTAACCGAGCATACCCCCCATGGGTATGCGGTGCGGGGATCAGGTCATCCGGCCTGCGTGGCCGGCTCGGCCAGCTCCGCGGTCATCGACGCTGCGAACGACGCCGCGAGTCCGGCCGTGACTACGTGCACGATCTGGTGAATGAAGTGCTCGTCCAGCGGCCGGTAGACGACGAGCAGGCGGTAGCCGATCGCCCCGAAGAGCAAGTCGATGACGACATCCCGGTCGGTGTCGGCAGAGATCTCGCCACGGCGGATGGCCCGCTCGAAGATGATCCCGTACTGCCGCCTTGTCGGCTGGACAACCCTGTGCTGCCAGCTGGCCGCGAGGTCGGGATCGTTGCGCGTCTCGTCGAGCAGCCCGGCCAGGACAATCCCGAGCCGGGTGCCCTTGACGGCGTCGACCCACGCCTGAAGCGAGCGCTGCAGATCGCCGTACAGCGAGCCTGTATCCACCGGGGGAAGCCATTCCTGCGACTCCGCGAGGAAGGCATCGAGCGCGAGGGTTCCTTTCGATGACCACCTGCGGTAAATCGTGGCCTTGCCGACGCCAGCTCGCGCGGCGACATCCTCGATCGACATTGCGTTCAGGCCGCGGTCCGCCAGAACCTGTGCAGCGGCCTGCAAGATAGCTCGGTCCGCTTCTGGATTTCTCGGCCTGCCCCTCTTCGGGCGCCGCGCATCTCGCTGGTCCTTTGGAATCGTATTGACCAGTGCGGCAACTCGGCTGCCCGGCCTGCGAGCTACGTCGTCGCCCATGTCGTCGGAGCTTACACGACAATTCAGCAAACCGCTTGTATCGCATTTAAGCTATAAACCCGCCGTAACTTCGGAGCCTGCGAGGTGACGGCAACTACATTTGCCATATTGCGTCGGCATTCGATTGCGGCAAGCGCATTGCTACCGGCCAGCTGGTTTAAATGACGACGAATCCCCCGGCTCGCGGATCGCGTGCTCAGCTGGCCGACCAGCCGCTCCACTGGTCGACCCTGATCGCGATGACCGGTCCTGGCGGCGGGCTGGCCAGGTACTGCGGGTAGCGCCGCGCGAGCAGCTCGATCGGCGCGGCCATCGTTGACGGGTCGCTGATCACCGTCGCGGCGCCATCGGCGCGCACCCACCACAGCCGCGTCCAGTCGTCGTCGTACTCGTCGGCCAGGACGGCAACGCGCGGGTTGGCTGCCAGGTTGCGCAGCCGCCGCAGATCGCGGGTCGTCTTCGGCTTCGCGTCCACCGCGGTGTAGATGAGGTCGCGGTCGACGGCGAAGGTGATCGGGACGAGGTGCGGCCTGGCGTCCTGGCCGGAGGCGGCCGACACGGTGGCCAGCCGGGCAACGCGCGCCGTGCTCATGCGCCGGCGCGCCTCGTCCGGCGCGATCTTCACGTCTCGCTCATTCGCCTTCAGTGGTTCTTTGCCCGCAGCGCTTCTTCGCCGTCAGTGCTCCGGTCGCCGTTAGTCGTCGCCGCTCGCGGCGGCCTGACCCTGTGTCAGTGCCTCCCGGCGGAAGTGCAGCCTGCAGATCACGACGTTGACCGTGCCCCGCTGGATCGCGCGTTCCAGCACGAATCCCCGCTGGTTGTACAAGATCGCCTGCCACCTCCTGGTGGGCTGGACCTCCGGTATGAGCACCACGACCCGCCGGTCCTGGTTACTCGACTCCAGGTCGCGCAGGTAGGCGACGATCGGCGGGCCGAGCGCGCGATGCACGCTGTGCAGCGTGACCAGCGGGATCCCGGGGTGCCATTCCTGCCACTGCTCGCGGAGCTTGGTATCGTGCTCGGTCGAGTCGGGGTCGTCGTAGCAGACCGTCACGCCGACGACCTCGTCGCCGATCGCCAGCGCGGCCGAGACTCCTGCCCTGGTCAGCCGGGACATGCCGCCGACCGGGACCACCACCAGCGCGTCCTCGTGCTCGGGCGGCGGAGGCACCTTGCCGATCTCCAGCAGCGTGGCGATCTTCGCATAGGTCCGGTGTGTCCGGTCGAACATGAGGACAAGCAGCGGCACCACCAGCACGACCAGCCAGGCGCCCTCGGTGAACTTGCTGATCAGCTCGATGCACAGCGCGGCCAGCGTCAGGACGGCGCCGAATCCGTTGATCAGCGCGCGCCAGTACCAGCCGTCACCGCGCTGCTCCCGCCAGTGCCTGACCATGCCGGCCTGGGAGAGGGTGAAGCCAACGAAGACCCCGATGGCGAACAGCGGAACTAGGCGCTGCGTGTTGCCGTCGGACACTACTAGCAGCGCGGCGGCGAGGATCGCCAGCACCACGACGCCGTAGCGATGTACCTGCCGATCGGCCTTCAGGAAGAACAGGTGCGGCAGGAAGTTGTCCCTTGCAAGCAGGGAGGCGAGCACGGGCAGCCCGCCGAACGAGGTGTTCGCCGCCAGAGCCAGCAACACGGTGGTGATCAGCTGGATGAAGACGAACAGTGCGCCCTTGCCGACGCCCGCGGCTGCCAGCTGGGCCAGGACGGTCTCGCTGGGGATCGACGTGACGTGGAATTTCCTGATATCGATTGCCAGGCCGATCAGCATCAGGCCAAGCAGCAAGCCAAGCCACATCTCGGTGCGCTGCGCATGCTTGATCCTGGGCTTGCGGAACGCGGGTACCGAGTTGGCGATTGCCTCGACGCCGGTCAGCGCCGAGCAGCCGGAGGCGAACGCCCGAAGTACCAGCAAGACGCCCACCGACTCGATGACTGACGGCATGTGCGAGGACGGCGCCACGACCGGATGGCTGCGCAGCAGCCCGCTGAAGATGACGATGCCGATCGCGACGATGAAGGCTATCGTCGGCGCGATCAGCAGCCGGGCGGCCTCGGCTACGCCCCAGAGGTTGGCCGCGGTGATCAGGGCAAGGACGATCAGGCAGATCGGCACTGTGGCGCCGAACAGGGAGGGGAAGGCCGAGGTAAGCGCCGCGACGCCGGCGGAGACGCCCACTGCGGCGTTCAGCACGTAGTCGACGATCAGTGAAGCCGCCGCGATCAGGCTCGGCATCCGGCCGAGATGGGTCTTGGAGACCGCGTAGGCGCCGCCGCCTTGCGGGAATGCCTCGATCACCTGCCGGTAGGAAAGGACCAGGAACGCAAGCAAGATGACGATCGCGAAGGTCACGGGCACCGTATAGGCAAGCCCGGCCGCCCCGGCCGTCATCAGCACGATGACGATGGCCTCGGGGCCGTAGGCGACAGACGACAGCGCGTCCAGCGAGAGGGCCGACAGCCCGGAGAGCGTTGTTAGCCGGTGGCGTTCCTCCTGATCCTCGCCGCCGCCGACGTCGAAGGCAGGCGAGGTCTCCTTCGCTGTCACCTAACCAGTGCCGACACTCGCCGGAGCACCTCGTCGCGCCCGAGTACCTGCGCGACGCTGGCCAGGTCAGGGCTGCGGGTCGAGCCGGTCAGCGCGACCCTGATCAGCTGCGACGCCTCCCTGATCGAGCCTGGGTAGTCCTGCGGTGCCTTCTTGAACTCCTTGGCGCTGGGGGCGAAGCCGTGCTTGGCGGCGAGATCGCGGATCTGGCCGAACCACTCCTGGGGGTCGGCCGCGTCCTGGTAGCCGGCGATGAAGTCCTGGGCGAACGCGCGCACGAGGTCGTCGGGCAGGCCGCCGAGCCGCTCGTCGCCGATTGTGACCGGGGTGAAGAGGTCGGCGAAGAAGAACCCGTACGCGGACCGGAAGTCCGACCACTTGCGCAGGTCCTTACGCGGGTTCTCGACGCCCTCCCGCTCGACCGCAAGTGCGGCTAGCGCCAGGTCCTGCTCGCGGTCGAGCACGGCGGCGAGCTCGTGGTCGTATTCCGCGGCCCAGGTTTGCATGGCCAGCAGGATCTCAGCCCTGCTCATCGTCGCGATGTGGTCCGCGCTGATGTCGGTGAGCTTCACCTGGTCGACGATCGGGCCGGAACCCCCGGTCTCCCCAAGCCGGATCGGCGCCCGGAGCGCCTGCCCGAGTGGTAGTTCCGCCAGGCCGCCGTTGGCGAGCCCGCGCAGGTAGTACATGACGGCCTCGGACGGGAACCCGGCCTCAAGGTAGAAGTCGGCGCTCGCCTCGGGGTCCTTGCGCTTGGAGAGCTTGCGCTTACCGCCGGGGATCGGCTTCATCAGCTGGGCGATATGGGCGTAGCCGGGCGGCTCGAAGCCGAGAGCGGCGAACAGCTGCAGGTGCATCGGGACCGACGGCAGCCACTCCTCGCCACGGATCACCAGGTTGACCCGCATCAGGTGGTCGTCGACCGCGTGCGCGAAGTGATAGGTCGGCAGTTGCACTACGTCGCGGGCTGACTTGAGGATCACCACGTCGTTGTAGTTGTCCTCGGCGGACAGCTCGCCGCGGATGACTTCCTCGAACTCCACCCGCCGTCCAGGAACGCCAGGAGAACGGAACCTGATCACGTACGGCGTGCCCTTGTCCAGCTCGGCCTGCAGGCGCTCGGCTGGCGCGTCCCGCCAGGTCGCCCATTCGCCGTAGTAGCCAGGCGGGACCTTAGCGGCTTCCTGACGTTCCCGCATCTGGGCGAGCTCGGCCGCAGTGGCGA
>JASHXW010000331.1 GCA_030043395.1 Streptosporangiaceae bacterium | reverse complement strand
AGCGGGATGATGAGCAGCGCGAACTCGATGATCGCGAACAGGATGACCGCCACGACCTCGACCGAGGTCGACGAGTGGCTGTGGACCAGCCCGTGCAGTGCGGCGAGGTAGATGGCGCCAGGAGTGCCGAGCAGCAGGCCCACGAGGAAGCCGAGCCCCGGCCTTGGCTGGCGCAGAATGCGCTGTATCCGGCCGTTCTTCTCCTGCGTCGCGCCTTGTGCTTCCGGCTTGGCGCTAGCCCTGGTAGCCGGGCTGGCCGCGACGACCGCGCTGGCTGCGGTTCTGGCGCTCGGTCCCGGCGAAGCGCTCGGCTCCGGACCACTACTTGCGTCCGGCCCGGTGCTCGGCTCCGGAACAGCGCCGGGATCAGCGCCCAGATCAGCGTCCGGCTTCGGATCAGCGTCCGGCTTGCGCTGGCGTCGCCGTGGCAGGCGGCGGGTAAACAGTGCCCAGGCCAGGGCGAGCAGCACGATCCCCAGCGCCAGGTGAGCGCCGCCGCCGAGGTCGCTTGCATCGATCCCCAGGCTGAAGCGCAGTACGAGCACGTAGACGAGCCCGACCGCGACGGCCATCGCCAGGCCGCCAAGCAGCACCGCCACGAACATTGCTCGCGGCCGCTGGTTCACGACCAGGCCCAGGTCGACGGCCAGCAGGCTCGGGTTGACCGCCGCGGCGAGCGCGAGCACGAAGAACTCAGCGGTCACCTAGGCCCCCCGGCATCTTCGTCGCCCCCCGACGGACGAAGGTCCGCGAGCCCGCCCTGGCTCGCTTGATGCAAGTATTACCTGGCTGCCGGTGGCACGAACGTGCGCCCCGTGACCCACTCGGCCAGCGGCACGTCCACGCTAGCCTCGCAGCCATCCGCGATCCGGTCCAGGAATCGAGTTATAACTTGTCTTCGGGCGCGTTCTGGCTTACTCTTTCCACGAGGCGCGCGACGCCAGCCTGTGGCGACGTGGCGGGATGCGCAAAGGCCAGGGCTGGCAGTGTTGTCGCGGCTAAGTTGGCATAGAGGTGGCAACAAGCGGCAGAGCTGCTGTCGATCCGTTCGAGGGACGCTGTGAATATGGCTGAGAGCAAGTTCTGGGGCACCGTAACTGGCATTGCCGCGACGCCGGTCGCGATCGCCATCGGCGTGGCCAAGGGCACCTACGACGCGACCACCGGTTCCGGCAGCTTTGCCGAGGGCGTCGAGAAGACCACTGGCGGGATCATCAAGGGCGCCCAAAACTTCGGTGAGGAGCACGGGGACCTCATTACCCGGGGCATCATCACCGGTGCGGCGGCGGCAGTGGGCGGCAAGCTCATCCGAGGCTGGCGCTAGCCTCGGCCGGCCCCCTGGCCCGCCTGGCTGCCGGATCGCTCACTGGCGCGTCAGGGCGATGAAGTAGGGGTTGACCCCCACCTTGATGCTCTTGACCACGGTGTTCGTGCGCGTGCGGATGACCGTGACATTCGACGAGAACTGATTGACGACGTACAGCGTCTTCCCGTTCGGCGTGATCGCCAGGTTGTCGGGCGCGAACCCGACTTTCACGGGGGCAAGGGGCGTCCCGGTCGACAGCCGGATCGGAATCACTTCACCGCGCGTTGTCTCGCTATCGAGCGCGACGTACAGGGTCTTCCCGTTCGGCGTGATGGCCAGGCTCTGCGGGCCGCGCGCGCCGGTGACGAGCGGGATGGGCGTAAGCGGGGTCTGGGTGCTGATCCTGATCGGCGTCACCGTCCTGGCGGAGAAGTTGTCGACGTAGGCCATGGCCCCGCCCGGCTTAATCGCGATGTCCTCGCCGCCTGCCTGGATCGTGGTCAGCAGGGCGTTCGTCGCTGTCGAGATCACGGTTTCGGAGTTGCCCTCGAAGTTCTGGACGTAGACGTCGGCGCCGTTCGGCGTGATCGCCAGGCTGGTGGGGTAGTCCCCGGTCTGGATGGTGGCCACCACGGACCTGGTGCTGGCCGAGATCGCGCTGACGCTGTCGGAGTTGGTGTTCACCACGTAGACCATGCTCCCGTTCGGGGTGAACGCCAGGGCGTCGGGCAACGCGCCGACCGTGATTGTCTTGACGACCTTTTCCGTGGCCGTGCTGATCACGCTGACGGTCCCGGACAGCGAATTGGTCACGTATGCGGTGCGGCCGTTGGGCGAGACCGCGATCGCGGTCGGCTGCTTGCCGACCTTGATCCTCCTGACCACCGTGTTGGTCGCGATCTTGATGACGCTGACGCGATTGGAAACGACGTCGGCGACGTACGCGCTGCGGTTGTTCGGGGTGAGCGCGATGGCGGTCGGCCCGCCGTGCACGGTGATCGGCGGGCGCCGGGTGTTCGTGGCAGTCAGGATCGGCACGATGTTGTCCGACGACACGCTGCAAACGTAGGCGACGACCGGGTGATGAGAATGCCGTGCGGCGCTGGCGGATGGCATGCCAGCCGGAGCAGTTGCGGCTGCCGCTGCCCGGCCCTGTGATGCCAGTGCGGACAGGGGCAGCGCGACCGTCACCATCGCCAGCCCGGCCACCAGGCGGTTTGTCGTCACCATGCGCAGGGTCCTTTCAGGTACAGGCTTTGCCGCACTCCCATGGTGGACTGGCGCCCGCCGCGACGCCAGATCCGCCTATCCGCGCGCCGTGTTGGGCGGCTGGAATGGCCAGGCATACCCGCGGGTAGTCTGCCCGGCATGGAGATTCGCGAGGTGGGAGTCGTCGGCCTCGGCACCATGGGGGCGGGCATAGCCGAGGTGTTCGCGCGCGGCGGCCTGGCGGTAACCGCCGTCGAGGCGGATCCGGACGCCTTGTCGCGGGGCATCGCCGTCCTGCACAGCTCGCTGGGCCGCGCCGTGACCCGCGGCAAGCTGACCGAGGACCAGTACGCCGAGATCGCCGCCCGGGTGCGGCCGGCACCGTCGGTCGACGACCTGGCCGGAGCCGACCTGGTCATCGAGGTGGTGCCCGAGCAGCTCGGGATCAAGCGCCAGATCGTCGCCGAACTGGACAAGATCTGCCGCCCCGATGCCATCATCGCCACGAACACGTCGTCCCTCTCGGTCACGGCGATCGCAGCCGGATCGGTCCATCCTGGCCGGGTCATCGGCATGCACTTCTTCAACCCGGCGCCGGTCATGCGCCTGGTCGAGGTCATTACGACGGTGCTCACTGACCCGCCCGCGGCTGAAGCGGTGACCGCGCTGGCCCGCCGCCTGGGCAAGACTCCCGTCCAGGTCACCGACCGCGCCGGGTTCGTCGCCAACGCCCTGCTGCTGCCCTACCTGAACCACGCGGTCCGGCTGCTCGAGACCGGCTACGCCGACCGGGAGGACATCGACGCGGCGGCAACCCAGGGAATCGGCCTGCCGATGGGTCCGCTCGCGCTGCTCGACCTCATCGGGCTGGACACCTCGCTCGCCGTGCTCGAGGTGCTGGCACGCGAGTTCGGCGGCACCCGCTACACGCCCGCGCCGCTGCTGCGCCGGCTCGTCGACGCCGGCCGCACCGGCCGCAAGAACTGCAGCGGCTTCTACGACTACCCCCCGCAAGGAACTGCATCAGCTACCAGCTCTTCCGTTTCGCCTAACGCAGAGCACGCGCCGGCTCCCGGCACCGTCACGCTGGTCGATCCCGTGGCCGGCGCCGGGGAGGCGGCCGGCGCGGCCGGCCGGACGCCTGGCGACCTGGCCGCCGTCCCGCACGGTGACCTGGCGGCGGAGTTGTCCAGCCTGATGGCGGCGGCCGGGATCAACGTCACCCGCAATCAGTCCCATCCGAGCGACCTGGTGGTCGTGGCCATCGGAGCGGATGGTGGCGTGCTCGGCCCGGCACTCGCGGCCGGGCGGCCGGCTGACACGGTCGGCCTGCACTTGGTGTCCGCGGCAGCGCCGGGTTCTTCGGGCGCAGGCTCACGGCCGCCGCAGGTGGTGCTGGCCGAGCTAGCGCCGACATTGCTGACCTCGGCCAGGGCGCTCGCTGCCGCCCGGGCACTGGTCGGCAGGCTCGGGCTGCAGGCGGTCCGTTCGGCCGACCGGCCGGGCCTGCTGGTCGGCGGCTTGCTCTGCCCGCACCTGCGGGACGCTGTCGTGATGGTCGCTGACGAGTACGCGACGCCGGCCGACGTCGATGCCGCGATGACGCTGGGCTGCGGCTATCCCCGCGGGCCGATGCGGATGCTGGCCGACGTGGGGCCCGGCCAGGTCGCGCACGTGCTTGGCGCGATGCAGGCGGCCTTCGGTGATCCGGCGTATGCCCCGCCGCCGCTGCTGGCTGAGTACGCGCGAGCCGGGCTGTCCCCGGCTGGCGCCGCGGAGCGCTGACTGTGTCACGTTCGGGGGGAGCTGGTCCGGCCGGGAGCTTCCGCGTGAGTAAGCGCACGCGGCCGGACGGGTTGCTGAGGGGGTCGGGGCCAGCGGTAGCCAGCTGGATGCCGCGCTCGCGCGAGTGAGCCCGCGCAAGGCCCGCCGCCTGCCTGGTGACGTGCCGCGCCGTCCCCGCCGCGGCGGGCGGGCTGCTCCGGCAGGCAGCCGGGCCGGGGGACGTCCCGACGAGGACTCGCCGGTCCGGCTGGGACCGCCGCAGGTCGAGCAGTGGCCAGACGGGGAGTGGGTGGTCCGGCAGGTGCCGGGGGGCGCCGCCGTGAAGCAGTACCGGTGCCCGGGCTGCGACCAGGAGATCTGGCCGGGAACGGCGCACGTGGTGGCCTGGCCGGCGCAGACACCGGGCCTGGAGGAACGCCGGCACTGGCACAATGCTTGCTGGCAGCGGCGGCCCCGCCGCGCCGGGCCAGCGAGCTACCGGTGAGGCGGTTATGAGCGAGAGCGGGGCAGTCGAGATCAGGGCGAGCACGGTGCTTCCCGCCCGCCGCGAGAACATCGTGCTGCGTACAGCCGACGGCCTGAGCCTGGTCGGCGAACTGGCGCTGCCGCCGCACGGCGACCCGGTCGCGACGCTGATCTGCCTGCATCCGCTGCCGACCGCGGGCGGGATGATGGACAGCCACGTGCTGCGCAAGGCATCCTTCCGGCTGCCCGCCATGGCCGACCTTGCCGTGCTGCGGTTCAACACGCGCGGCGCGGCATCGGAGCGCGGCACGAGCGATGGTGAGTTCGGCGACGGCAGGGCCGAGCGGCTGGACGTCGAGGCGGCGATCCAGTTCTGCGTGCAGGCCGGCCTGCCGAGGCTGTGGCTGCTTGGCTGGTCATTCGGCACGGAGCTGGCGCTGATGTGGGGGAACGTGCCCCAGGTCGAGGGCGCCATCCTGCTCTCGCCAGCGCTGCGCCGGGCGACCGACGCCCACCTGGACGCCTGGGCGGCGAGCGGGAGGCCCCTGGTCGCGCTCGTGCCCGAGCTTGACGACTACCTGCGCCCGGACGAGGCGCGGGCACGGTTCGCCCGGGTGCCGCAGGTACGGCTCGTCGCGGTCGACAATGCCAAGCACCTGTGGGTAGGCGAGACCTATGTCCGTATTGTGCTCAACGAGATCGTTCGCCTGCTGAACCCTGGCGCCTGGCCGCTGCCAGCCGAATGGAAGGACTCACCGTGAGCTTGTTTGACCTGACAGGCAAGAGCGCCTTCGTCACCGGAGCGTCGAGGGGCATCGGCCGGTCGATCGCGATGGCGCTCGCGCAGGCCGGCGCGGACGTGGCGCTGGTGGCGCGGACCGCCGATGGCCTGGCTGAAACGGCGCAGGACATCACTGACGTCGGCCGGAAGGCGGTCGTCATCCCGGCTGACGTCACTGACCAGGCTGGCGTCACCGATGCGGTGAACGCGGCGATCGACCAGCTCGGCCGCGTCGAGATCGTGGTCAACAACGCGGGCGGGTCCAACTTCATGGTCGGCTTCCGCGACCTGCGACTCACCGGCTGGGACAAGCTCATCAAGCTGAACCTGACGTCCGCCGTCTACGTGTGCCACGCCTTCGCCGGGCACCTGCTCGACGGGGGATCTGGCTCGGTGATCAACGTGGCGTCCGTCGCTGGCGTGGCCTCCTCGCCGCTGATCAGCCCGTATGGCGCGGCCAAGGCCGGCCTGATCTCACTGACGAAGACGCTCGCCGTCGAGTGGGGAGCCCAGGGCGTCCGGGTCAATGCGCTGTGCCCGGGCTGGACGGCCACCGACCTGAACCGCAACCTGTGGGAGGACCCGGCCGCGGGGCCGGCGACGATCGCGACCGTGCCGATGAGGAGGTGGGGGCGGGCTGAGGAGATGGCCGGCCCGGCGGTCTTCCTGGCCAGCGACGCGTCTTCCTACATGACCGGCCAGACGCTTGTCGTGGATGGCGGGCAGACCGTTCACCCGTAGCGGCCTCGGTAACACGTAGCGCGGGGCCGGGGGTACTCGCCGCAAGCCGTGATGTTGACGGCGGCGAGTATCCCCGGCCCCGCACCTGGACCTATGAGGTGGGCCTACTCAGTCCACCACTCCTCGTCGCCTTCGCCTTCGCCGTCACCTGACTTGGCGCCCTGCTTCTGCTCGGTCTTGGTCATCGCCGCGCCGCGGCCGCCGCTTGAGCCGCCATTCGCGGCCGGAGCGGGGGCTGCGGCCGCTGGCGCTGCCGCGACTGCCCTGGACGGGGCGGCCTGCAGCGCGG
>JASHXW010000330.1 GCA_030043395.1 Streptosporangiaceae bacterium | reverse complement strand
CGATCGGGGCAGCGATCGCCGCGTACTTCGGCTGGAGGGGATGGTCCATCGCGAGTGCCTGGCTGTTCCGCAAGCGGGAGTTCACATTCCAGGGACAGGTGATCGCGCGCTGGGACCATACCGTCAGCGATGGAGAGGACACCTACATCCAGCCGCACATCGCGGTAGACGACGGCAGGCGCGGCTGGAACTTCGCCGTGCCGCCGGAACAGTCCGGCGGGCTTGAGCTTGGCCAGCTCGTGCAGGTGCGGGCACTGGTGCAATCCGGGCAGCTCGTCAGCGTGGAGCACGTGGCCACTGACATGATCCGGCCGGCGCCGTAGCGACGCGCGCCCAGTTGCGCTGTCCGCAGCTTCCTGCTGGCCATACTTGTGGCCGTGACCGATTACCTGGACCGGCTCTTCTCGCTCGAAGGCCGGGTCGCTGTCGTCACCGGCGGCAGCTCTGGCATAGGAAAAGCGATGGCCAGCGCCCTCGCCGGCGCTGGCGCACGGGTGGTCCTCGTCGCACGCCATGCAGGCGCGCTCGACGAGGCCGTGAACGAGATCAGGTCGGCAGGCGGCACCGCGGGCCGGGTCTGCGCGGATCTTGGTGAGCGCGCCAGGATCCGGCGGGCAGCCGAGCAGGTAGCAGGGATCTTCGGTGAGCCCGACATACTCCTCAACTCGGCCGGCATCAACATCAGGCCACCGCTGCCGATGCTCACGCTCGACGAGTGGGACCGCTGCATGGACGTCAACCTGACGGCGCCGTTCTTGCTCGGGCAGCACTTCGCCCCGGGAATGGCTGCGCGCGGCTGGGGCCGGATCATCAACGTCGCATCCCAGCAGTCGATCAGGGCGTTCGGCAACAGCGGTGGCTATGGAGCATCCAAGGGTGGCCTGGTCTCGCTAACCAGGTCACAGGCCGAGGCATGGACGCCGTCAGGCGTGTGTTGCAACGCCGTCGTCCCTGGGTTCGTGGCCACCCCGATGACCAGGGAAGTCTCGTCTGATCCAGTGCGCTCGGCGGCGCTGGCAGCGCGGACGATGCTCGGCCGCAACGGCCAGCCGTCCGACTTCGAGGGAGTGGCCGTCTTCCTGGCCAGCAGCGCGAGCGACTACGTGACCGGACAGCTGATCTTCGTCGACGGAGGCTTCTCCGCGACCTGATCAGGCCCGATCAGCTTGCTCAGACCCGATCAGGCCGGGCACGTCCGATGAACTCAAGGTCGGCTTGGTTAGTGGTGGTGAGTCGAGGCTCCAATGCCGATGATCACGATCAACAACAGGCCGCCAAACACCCCGAGCCCGCCAAGGGTTATGCCGGCCACAGCCATGCCGTTACCCGCCTCTCCGCTGGCCTTGATCTGGCGGAAGGCGAGGATGCCGCAGATCAGCGCCGCGATGGCCGCCAGGAAGCCCGGGACGAGGATGATGAACCAGAGCACGAACTGGGCGCATCCGCAGACCAGCGCCGCGATCGCGAGCGGGTTTTTCCTAGGCGAGGAATAGGGCGACCCCGCCGGCGGGTACGCCTGGGCAGGTCCCGGCGGCGGGAAGATCGGGCTGTTCTGCTGCGGGTTCTGTTGACCAGCCACCTGATATCCGGCTGCCTGGCCAGCTGCCTGGTAGTCGGGCGGCTGGTATCCGGGCGGCTGGTACCCGGGCGGCTGATACGGCGTCGCCGACCCTTGCAGCGGTGCCTGATTCGCGTGACCTGAACCCTGGAGCGGGAACTGCTGGCCCTGGGGTGAACCTTGGTACTGGCCGGGCTCGGCCCGCGCAGCGCCTTGTGGATCGGTGCCCGAGGATTCGCTGCCTGATTGGCCAGGGATCTTGGTCGATGCGCCGCCCACTACGTCATAGCCCTGCGGCGACCTAGCCTGGGTACTGCCAGGGTTGCTGGCCGGCTGGCTGATGCCCATCGCGCTGGCGATCTCGCCCGCCACCCAGGTGCAGGCTTCAGGCGGGAAGGGCGCGGAGTTCTCCAGCGACGACGCGCTCAGCCTGATCGCCGTTCCAGGATCCATGCCCTGGGCAACGTGCTCGCGCAGCGTCTCGGCCAGCCCGGCCTCGGCCGCGGCTACCAGGATTCGCTTCTCCCGCGGCGCGTCGGGCAGCAGGTCCTTCAGCAAGTTGGACAGCGTCTGCGCACTGCACAGAGCCGCTTCACCGTATTCGGGATCACTGACGATAGCGCTCAGGGCCGCTCGGGCCTCGGCCTCGTGCTCCCACGACATGCCGGGCAAATCCGACTCCCTCCCCGTTACGAACGCGCTCACTGCCTGCCTGACGCCCGCAACACGGACGAAGGATCGGCGACGCCCAGGAAAAAGAATTCGGCCGCAAAAAAGGCCTTTGACAATTCCGCATGTTATCCGGGCCGCAAGAGCATCGCCACCCGCGCAGCAACTATCCGCGGCCAACGTGCCCCGCACAACCCTACGACGGCTGACCTGCCCGCAGAACCGCAGCGCCGTACTCCTCAATCACAACGATGGCGCTGCGCTGTTGTCATCACAACAGCGCAGCGCCATCGTTGTTGCCGAATCCTGCGCGTCGCGGGGCCCACACGGGGTGAGCGGGCCGCGCAGCCTGCGCGGGATAGCGAAGGGGCTAACTGGTGCCGGTATGTACCGAGGTAATTGCCCCGATAATTACGAAGGTAAGAATTATCCAGACGACTAGGCCGACATAGCCCAGAATCAGCCCGGCAAGTGCCATGCCGGCGCCCTGCTCGCCCGTCTGCCGGATCTGCTTACGCGCAATGTGGCCGCAGATGATGGCCGGGATGCAGAGGATCCCGAAGATGATCTGCACGATCCCGCACACGAGGGACGCCGTCGCAAGGCCGTTGGTCTGCGGAGCGCCCTGGTACCCAGGTCCGCCGCTCCACGCGGGCATGCCGCCCTGGTAGCCGCCCGGCTGCGGGTATCCGGGCTGCTGGTAGCCCTGCGGGTACCCGCCACCCTGCTGGTACGCGCCCGCTTGCTGGTAACCGCCCGGCTGCTGGTAACCGCCACCCTGCTGGTAACCGCCACCCTGCTGGTAACCGCCACCCTGCTGGTAATCCGGCGCGCCGCCGCCAGTCGGGTTGGTGTACGCGTCCTGCTGACCCCAGCCGCTGCCAGCTGGATTGCTGGGCGCCTGCTGGCCCCAACCCTGACCCGCACCCTGACCTGAACCCTGTCCTGAACCCTGTCCTGAGCCCTGCTGGCCAGCGCTTCCCGGATCGGAGTAACCGCCTTGCTGGCCCCAGCCAGGCGCGGGCTGCCCCCAGCCGCCCTGCTGCCCAGAATCGCCGGGCCGCCCCTGGCCCTGATCAGGAAAACTCATGGCCCCGCCCATCATCGAAGCTTTGCCGGGACACGCGCGCACCCGGGCACGACGTCGGTTGACGCCAGATGGCGAACCTATCAGTCATTGTGCCCGCCACACATCACACGAGACCATGACCTTCACCGCCCGGGGCGCCAGAACTCGCCGCTCCAACCGCAGTGTCCGCGCAGCCCAGCCCCGCCCCGCCAACCTTCACTGCCTCCTCACTCCGTGCGGTGCGTCGTCGTCGCCCCACGCACTGCCAACGCGGCACAATGGCGGTCATGGCACGAGGCACCAGGACAACTCCTCCGCCCCCTGAGGACTTCGAGGAGAACATCGTCGACATCGACGTCACCGAGGAGATGCGAGGCAGCTACCTCGAGTACGCGTACTCGGTGATCTACCAGCGCGCGCTCCCCGACGCCCGCGACGGCCTCAAGCCGGTGCAGCGCCGCATCTTGTACCAGATGTCGGAGATGGGGCTGCGCCCGGACCGGGCGCATGTCAAGTGCGCCCGCGTAGTCGGCGACGTGATGGGGCGCCTGCACCCGCATGGCGACGGCGCGATCTACGACGCGCTCGTGCGGATGGCCCAGCCGTTCACCATGCGACTTCCGCTCATCGACGGGCACGGCAACTTCGGCGGGGTCGGCGGGGACGCTCCGGCGGCGATGCGCTACACCGAGGCGCGCCTGACCGATGCCGCCATGGAGATGACTGCCTCTCTTGACGAGAACACCGTCGACTTCGAGCCGAACTACGACGGCACCGAGGTCCAGCCGCAGGTGCTGCCTTCCGGCATACCCAACCTGCTGGTCAACGGGGCATCGGGGATCGCGGTCGGCATGGCCACGAACATGCCGTCGCACAACCTCGGCGAGGTAATCGCGGCCGCCCGGCACCTGATCGAGAACCCGGATGCGACGCTGGACGACCTGATGCGGTACGTCCCGGGCCCGGACCTGCCCACCGGCGGCAAGATCGTGGGCCTGGACGGGATCAGGGAGGCCTACGAGAGCGGCCGCGGCATCTTCCGAACCCGCGCGTCCGCCAGGATCGAGCAGGTCAGCGCCCGTCGCACCGGCATCGTGGTGACCGAGCTTCCCTACGGGGTCGGCCCGGAGAAGGTCGTGGACAGGATCAGGGAGCTAGTCCAGGCGAAGAAGCTCAACGGAGTCTCCGACCTGAAGGACCTGACCGACCGCCATCACGGCCTGCGGCTGGTGATCGAGGTCCGCAACGGCTTCCACCCGGACGCCTTGCTCGAAGAGCTGTACCGGCTGACTCCGATGGAAGACACGTTCGGGATCAACAACGTCGCGCTCGTCGACGGCAAGCCGAGGGTGCTTGGCCTGCGGGACCTGCTCCAGATCTACGTCGAGCACCGCCTCGACGTCGTCAGGCGCCGTACTGAGTTCCGCCGAGCCAAGCGCATGGACCGGCTGCACCTCGTGGACGGCCTGATCATCGCCCTGCTCAACATCGACGAGGTCATCCAGGTCATCAGGACCAGCGACGACGCGGCGGCGGCCAAAGAGCGGCTGATGGCGATCTTCGACTTGTCCCAGGTCCAGGCCCAGTACATACTCGACACCCCGCTGCGGCGCCTGACCAGGTACGACAAGCTCGAGCTCGAGCGCGAGGGCGAGACGCTGCGCGAGGAGATCGCCGAGCTCACGGCCATACTGGAGTCCGACGCCAAGCTGCGCGAGCTGGTCTCCGCCGAGCTGGCTGACGTCGCCCAGCGGTTCGGCACGCCCCGCCGCACGGTCCTGCTGGAGGGCAGTGGCGCTCCGCGCACGGCAGCCGTGCCGCTGGAGGTGGCCGACGATCCGTGTACCGTGCTGCTGTCGTCAGCGGGCCTGCTCGCCAGGACTCCCGCGCGCAGTGCCGGCCAGCTGGAGCTGACCGACGCAGGCGACGATCAAGACGCGGAACAAGCTCCCTCCCGCAGTGCCGTCCGCCAGGCGCCGGGCAAGGCTCACGGCAAGTTCAATGAGCCACGTTCTGCCCACGACGTCATCGTCTCGGCCGTGTCGTCCACGGCTCGGGGCACGATCGGCGTGCTGACCTCGCGCGGCCGCC
>JASHXW010000329.1 GCA_030043395.1 Streptosporangiaceae bacterium | reverse complement strand
CCAACGCTGGCCAATCGCGGCGCCACTGCCGGCGAGGATCAGTATGACGCCGGCGCATGCCAGCGATTCAGTAAGCAGGGACGTCCGGCGGCGGCTGCGATGATCCTGCTTGGTACCTGCGCTATTGCCAGCAAATACCTGGCGTTGCCAGAACCAGAACTCCATGATACCAGCAATAATAAACATCACAATGAATGCGACAACGCCGTAGATTACCATTGCAAGCCTCTTTTCGCTCGCTGGTCGTGGCAATTCCAATGGGACCACTTAATATTCAAATCGATGCCTGATGCGCGTGCCAGGGCCGAAGGTCACTCCAGCTCATTGCAAGGGTCACTAGCTTGCGCTCACCTCTGGCGACGTCCTTAGATAAGCCTCAGCAGCTTCTCGGGGCGAGGGGAGGTCGCCGTGCAGGAAATCGCGGATTTCCTGGGATCGCAACCACCGTTCGATGCTCTAAGTGCCGACGATCTTGATCGGCTTGCGCTGCACGTCGAAATCGAATACTTCGCATCCGGCGTTGTCATCGTTCAGGCGGGCGGGCCGGCCCTGGACCACCTCTACGTGGTGCGCACTGGCTCGGTCGAGATCACTGATCGCGGTCGTGTCGTCGACCTGCTCGGGCCCGGCGATGCTTTCGGGCACATTTCCGTTCTGACCGGACTGCCGCCAGCGCTAGCCGCATGCGCGGCGGAGGACACGCTGTGCTACCGGCTGCCCGATCCGCGCGGCGTGATCAGTGATCCTGCCCTGCTTCGGTTCAGCCACTTCGGCACGATGATCGCGAAGGAACGGCTCACCGGCCGTGGCTTGCTTAGCGGGGCGCAAGGGCCGGTGACCCGACACATGCGGGCGATTGTCTGGACTGACGCATCGGCATCCGTGCGGGAAGTCGCCAGGGCTCTGGGCAGCGGCGAGCATTCGTGTGCGCTGGTGCGAAGTCCCGACGGCATCGGCATCGTCACCGACCATGACTTTCGCAGCAAGGTGGCAACTGCCGAGGTCGGTGTCGACGACCCAGTTCACCTCCTCATGAACTCGCCGGTCATCACGGTGCCAGGGGACACGACAGTGGCTGCCGCGTTCGTGCAGATGATCAAGGCCGGAGTCCATCACCTGGTCGTCGAAGACGACGACGAAGGGCCGGTGGGCGTTCTCCGGGCAATGGACCTGGCGGCGGTGGAAACGCGGAATCCGCTGCTGATCCGCACCGCCATCGAGGCGGCGCCGGATCTGAGCGAGCTAGGAGACGCGGGCAAGCTGCTGCCGCCCACCCTCGCCGAGCTCCATGACACCGGCGTGCCGGCCGAGCATATCGGAGCCTTGCACAGTGCCCTAGTTGAGTCCATTCTCGGCCGGCTTCTGACTTTGTCGGGTCAGGCAGGTGACTTCGCTCCGCCGCGGTCTTGGCTCGTACTCGGCTCGATGGCACGACATGAGCCCTTGCCAGGTTCGGACGTCGACACCGGCATCGTGTGGGCTGACGGTAATGACGGCGCCGATCCGAGTGAGGAGATAAGAAGTGCCGCCTCGCTGGTGCTCGACAACATGGAAGCCTGCGGACTGCACAGGTGCCCGGACGGCGCCAATGCCGACAATCGCCTGTTCAGCCGGTCCCGATCGGACTGGGTGGGCGCCGCGCAGCGGTGGATTTCCGAGCCGACCCGAGAGGGCGCCCTCCTGCTTTCCTCTATTGCCGCTGACTGCAGGCCGGTAACCGCGCTGACGACCGGCAGGGCTGTGACGGACACGATCCGCCAGACCACGCGGAGCTTTGACTATCTCGAACGTCTCCTGAACTTCTCGCTGGCCGTCAGGCCTCCGACTGGCTTCATCCGTGACCTGGTGGTGGAGCATTCAGGCGAACACCGCGGCCACCTGGATCTCAAGCATGGCGGGCTGCGGCCCATATCCGCCCTCGCCCGGTGGCTGGCGATCGCCATCGGAGACGTGCGCGGCAGTACGCCAGAGCGGCTCGACCGTGCCGCTTCGGCAGGAATGCTGACGAGGGACGAGGCTGAAGCCCTGTCCGGCGCCTATAAGGACGTGTACGAGCTCGCGCTCAGGCATGAGGTAGCCGCGATCAAGGAGGGCAAGCCCTGCTCGAGCTGGGTCGCGCCCCGCGATCTCGATCAGCTCACCCGGCGGCATCTGCGAGATTCCTTCCGCGCGATCAGCGCCGTCCAGGCACAGGTGCAAAGCAGCTGGCCGACCCGGCTCACCGCGGCATGAACCGGACCAGGCCACGAGTCGATGTCAGCATTGACCAGGACGCGAGCTGGCGGCAAGCCAAGTACTGCGTCATCGATGTCGAGACGACAGGCCTCGACCTTCGCCGTGACGAGATCGTCTCCGTGGGATCGGTGCACATCCGGGATGGACGCATCATCTGCGCGGAGAGTTACTACAGCCTCGTCCGACCCGCCCGTGAGATCTCGGTGCCCTCGATGCGCGTGCACGGCCTTCGCCGCGTCGACCTGGAGAATGCGCCAAACTCAGCCGATGTCGGCCAGGAGATCGCCGATCAGCTCGCTGAGCGGATCGTGGTCGCCCATGCCGCCTGGATCGAACGCGCCTTCCTCGGGCGCCTGCTCGGCCAGGTCGGCCTGAAGCTCGCTCACCCCATGGTCGATACCGCCGGCCTGGCCCGGGCCCTGGGACTGGCCGAGACCAAGGTTCAGCGCACGGAGCCGTCACTCGAGGCCCTCGCCCGCCAGCTCTACTTGCCGGTGTACTCGCCACACCACGCGCTCGGCGACGCGTTGACCACGGCTGCGGTCTTCCTGGCGATGGCCACCCGGGCTGAGCTGCAGGCGAGCCCCGGCGGCAACCAGCCGATGGCCGTGAAGTCCTTGCTTCAAATGGCCGCCCAATTCGCCAACTGACTCAGGGTTGCCTGAGGGTCGGCGCGTCAGCTCAGCCGCGAGTGCATGCACGTGCGGTGACCAAGGATCCTCGCCGCAGGGCCGTTCGTCCCTGGTGAGCAGCCATACGCGCAGCGAAGGTAAAGGCAGAAGAGCGAAGAGGGGTGACTGCGATGCCCACCCAGGTAGCCGATGTGATGACGTGCAACGTGGTTGCCGTGCGGCAGACGGCGGAGTTCAAGGACATGATCGAGGTCTTGCGCGGCAGGCGGATCAGTGCCTTCCCCGTCATCGACGCCGGCAACAAGGTGATCGGCGTCGTCTCCGAGGCGGACTTGCTGCCCCGGGAGGCTTATCCCCACAAGCCAGCTGATTATGGGCACAAGAGGCATCGACCGGCAGCGGCGAAAGCTGAGGCGTTCACTGCGGCCGAGCTCATGACGACCCCGGCAATCACGATCGAGGCTGGCGCGTCCGCGGCCGAGGCGGCCAGGCTGCTGCACGATAACCGGATCAAGCGCCTGCCCGTCGTTGACGAGACAGGCCGCCTGACCGGCATCGTTAGCCGCA
>JASHXW010000328.1 GCA_030043395.1 Streptosporangiaceae bacterium | reverse complement strand
TGCTCGGCAGAAATTCGATCGCCGACGCAGGCGTGGCCGGCGTAGCCTCCATGCAGCGGCGGGACGAGCGGCCAGCCGGCTTTCCGGCCCAGGTTCCGTGCGTGCGTCCGTCGCCACAGTCGCTGCTGCGAACAGCTTGGGTGCGAATCCCGCCAGGACGTGTCCCGGCCGGCAACCACCGCCTCACGGCTCTGCGAGTTACGAACTCCCGCCGCTGGGCGCGCTTGCCGGGACACGCCCATCCGGAAGCGACCTGTCCCACGACCCAGAAACCGCCTACAACGACCCCACCCAGAACCTGAAACACCTACCCACGATCGACGGTGATGCAGATGAGGCGACTTCGCCGCGGCCCGTACTTCGCCGCGTACGAGGCTGGCTTCGGCGTCCGCGACGGCGAGTCCGGCCAGAGGAAGCTGCGCCGGGGCGAGGCGCTGACCGTTCAGCCGTGGGAGCGAACTCTCCTGCTGCGGAACGGCAGTCTCGACCAGGTGCTCGAGCCAGGGCAGTACCGGATCTGGCAGCCGGGCTGCGTGGTCCGCACCGTCGACATGAGGCCGTGGGTGCTGACGCTGCCGACCCAGGAAGTGCCGACCGCTGACGGCGCGACTGTCAAGGTGACGGTGGCAGGACAGGCCCGCGTGAGCGACGCGACCGCGTACGTGACCGGAGCCCGAAGCACCGAGCAGTCGCTGTACCTGGCCGTCCAGGTCGCGTTGCGCGACGTAGTCGCTGGCGTGACCGTGGAGGAGTTGCTGGCGGGCCGCGCTGGCTTGAGTGAGCGGCTGATGGC
Source organism: Streptosporangiaceae bacterium (assembly GCA_030043395.1). Next base: position 4,121 of record JASHXW010000328.1, on the reverse strand, counting down.
TGCGCTCACGGGAATCGAGGGACTCGGCATCACCGTCGAGCAGCTCGTGATCAAGGACATCATGCTGTCCGGCGAGCTCAAGAAGGCACAGGCCGAGGTGCTCGTCGCCAGGGCTCAGGCCCTGGCGTCCCTCGAGCGGGCGCGCGGCGAGACCGCCGCGCTGCGCAGCCTGGCGAACGCCGCCAGGATGGCCGCGGCCAACCCGGCTCTGCTGCAGCTCAGGCTGCTGCAGCAGCTCAGCGGCTCGACTGGGCACACCGTCGTGATCGGCGCTCCGCCCGCGACGCTGGCAAGCCCAGGCCAGGTCGTTGCGGCACAGCCGCCGTCGGCCGACGAAGGCTAGCGGTTCATCGGTCCGGGCCAGCTGAGCTGGCCCGGACCACCGCGCAGTCAGACCTCAGCTGCCCGCTCACGCGGCACCGCACCACGAACCCAGTCATCCCTTAGCCGACTGGCTCGTACGACTGGCGCGGACCACCGCGTCATAAACCTCGCGTTTGGGTAGCCCGAGCCGGGCAGCGACCTGCGCGATGGCTTCCTTTCGAGGAGTTCCGGCGAGCTCGGCGGCGACCACTTCTGCGGCGGCCACTTCTTTGGATACCGCGCCGCCCGGCCCGCGCCATCCGGCAACCACCAGCGTGATCTCGCCGAGAACACCGTTCTGCGCCCACACCGTGAGTTCGCCGAGCGTGCCGCGGCGAACTTCCTCGTGGGTCTTCGTCAGCTCACGGCACACCGCCGCCTTGCGGTCGGGCCCGAATGCGGCGGCAAGCTCGCCCAGCGTGACTGCGAGCCTGCGCGGCGATTCGAAGAAGACGAGGGTTCGCCGCTCGCTCGCCAGATCGGCGAACCGGCGGGCGCGCTCGCCTGCCTTCCTTGGCGGAAAGCCCTCGAAGCAGAACCTGTCGGATGGCAGGCCAGATACGGCAACCGCAGCCGTGACGGCTGACGGCCCGGGTAGCACAGAGACCTGAAAGCCCGCCTCGATCGCCTGCGTCACCAGCCGGTATCCGGGATCGCTAATGCTCGGCATGCCTGCGTCGGTTATCAGCAGGACATCCTGGCCCGCGGCAAGAGCCTCGAGCAGCGCGGGCCCCCTGGCCGCCTCGACATCCTCGTAGTAGGAGACCACCCGCCCGCTGACCGTGACACCGAGCGCGGTGGCAAGCCGCCGCAGCCTGCGAGTGTCCTCGGCGGCGATGACCTGAGCACTGGCGAGGGCCGAAATCAGCCTGGCCGACGCGTCCTGCGGCGTGCCGATCGGCGCCGCCGCAAGCAGAAGCGTGCCGCCGGCGGCGGCTCGCGCGCTGTACTCGTCTCCGCTGGAGTTCGCGACATTCATCGCGGCCCACGCTAATCCCGGCGGGCCCTACGATGGCTAGAGATGAGAGCTTCCGATTACGCGCCGTCCTCAAGCGCTGCCCGCGCGCAGGGCCGCGAGTCGGCTGGCAGCCTGCTTGACCGGCTGGTACCGCCCATGCCGCCTGCATCGATATGGGGCTGGGCTGGCCCGTTGCTGGTCACGCTGTTCGGCGGATTCTTGCGGTTCTACCGGCTCGGCATCCCGCATGCGGTGGTGTTCGACGAGACGTACTACGTGCCAGACGCGTGGTCGATCCTCCAGCATGGCGTCGAGCTGAATCATGTGCACAACGTCAACGCACTGCTTGTCCGGGGCGACACGCACATCTTGTACAAGACCGGCGAGTACGTCGCGCACCCGCCGTTCGGCAAGGAACTGATCGCGATCGGCGAGTGGCTGTTCGGCTTGTCCCCGTTTGGCTGGCGATTCGCGGTCGCGGTAGTCGGGACGCTGTCGATCCTCATGGTGGCGCGGATTACCCGCCGGATGACGCGGTCCACGCTGCTTGGCTGCATAGCCGGGCTGCTGATGTCGCTCGACGGGCTGGAGCTGGTGCTCAGCCGGACCGCGATACTCGACATTTTCGTGATGTTCTGGGTGCTGGCCGCGTTCGGCATGCTGGTACTTGACCGGGACGCCTATCGCAGGGAGCTGGCGCTGGCCGCCAGCGAACCTGGGGCCGACTTTTCCGGAGGCGGGCCGCACTTGGGCCTGCGCTGGCGCCGGCTGCTCGCTGGCTTGTTCCTCGGTTGCGCCGTGGCGTCCAAGTGGAACGGCATCTGGTTCTTGTTCGCGTTCATCGGACTCGCGATCGCCTGGGACCTAGGCGCCCGCAGGGCCGCCGGCTACCGGGACCGGCTCAACGGGGTACTGCGCAGCGACGCCAAGTGGCTGCCGATCTCGTTCGGGGTCGTGCCGTTCCTGACCTACCTGCTGACCTGGAGCGGCTGGTTCCTGACCAGCGAGGGATATGACCGGAACTGGGCTGCGGCCAACGGCAATCACACGCCGATCTGGTCGACGCTCGACTCCTGGTACCAGTACAACAAGTCGATGCTCGGCTTCGGCCTGAGCCTGAGCAGCCACGCCGGCTACACCTCCAGCCCGTGGGGCTGGATCTTCCTGGCCAGGCCGGTCTCGTTCTTCTATGACACGCCGCATACCTGTGGTACGAGCAGTTGCTCCCAGGAGGTTCTGGCTATCGGTACGCCAGCCATCTGGTGGGCATCAGTGCCGGCGCTTTTGTTCTGCCTCGGATGGTGGATCTACCGGCGTGACTGGCGAGCTGGCGCAGTCTTGCTCGCGGTCGGCGCTGGCTGGCTGCCGTGGTTCTGGTTCGCCTGGCATGACAACCGCACCGAGTACTACTACTACGCCATAGCGTTCCTGCCCTACCTGGTGATGGCGATTACCTTGTGCCTGGGGCTGATCATCGGCCCTGAGCGGGCTCCGCCAGGACGGCGCGCTACAGGGGCGGTCATCGTCGGCGCGTACCTGCTGCTCGTGCTGGCCAACTTCGCGTTCATGTATCCGGTGCTGGCCGCTGGAGTTCTGCCGTACAACCTGTGGCACGAACGAATGTGGTTCAGCAGCTGGATCTGAGCCGTGCTTCTTCTGCAACCCGAGCTCACTGGCTGACCTGCTGCCTATGCAGCATCGCTGCATGCCCGTGCTACTTTCGTAGGTTAACGAGGAAACTGCGAAGGAACTGATGACCCCCACACCGCAGTCACCTGACAACGGTGCCGCGTTCGAGGAACACGTCCGGCCGTATGTGGGTCAGCTGTACCCAGCGGCGCTTCAGATGACCAGGAACGCCAGCGACGCCGAGGACCTGGTTCAGGAGACCCTGGCCAAGGCGTATACCGCGTTCTACCAGTTCACGCCGGGAACGAACCTGCGCGCATGGCTGCACAAGATCCTCGCGAACACCTTCATCAACAACTACCGCCGCAGGAAGCGGGAGCCTCTCATCGCGTCGCCAGCTGAGCGCGACGCCTGGCAAGCCGAAGCCGACGCTTTCGCCCCTGTAGTTCGATCGGCCGAAGCCGAGGCGCTGGACCGCCTCAATGACTCGCCGGTCTTGCGTGCGCTCCGCGAGCTGCCCGAGGACTTCAGGACAGCGGTCTATCTGGCGGACATCGAGGGCTACCCCTACCGGGAGGTCGCCCGGATCATGGGAACCCCGATCGGCACCGTCATGTCGCGCTTGCACCGTGGCCGGGAGCGCCTTCGCATCGCGCTAGCTCCCTACGCGCCCGCTGGCTGGTCAGCAACCGCCACCGCCTGACCTCTCGCTGGCCGCCCAGTAATTCGCTCTTTCATGATCCGGGTGACTATTGCGCTGGATCCGGCACAATACTCACCCGCAAAACGTGAACCGTGCCGAGAGCGGCGACGTACAACCCGGCAGAAGGCTGGTATCAGCCATCTGATCACCGCCCGTAATCACGATGTAACGCAGGTCACGCGTCCGTCCAGGCACCTCGCGCGTCCTAGTAACTGACAGCCAACCGGGCAGTACACGCGAGCACGACCAGCCCGCCGCCCGGCCGCACTACTCGGGGGAGCCAACGTCATGACCACCACCGCCACCGCCACGGCCAGCCTCGCCACCGCGATGGCGCCCGGCAGCACCGCCGCCGCCCCGGCGCCTGACACCGCCACCCCGGGCATCACGACGGCCGGCACCGCCAGCACCGCCATGGCACCCGACACCACCGCCCGGCACGCCAGCTTCGAAGACCAGATCCGCCCC
>JASHXW010000327.1 GCA_030043395.1 Streptosporangiaceae bacterium | reverse complement strand
TGCACGGCAGCAACGACCGGCTGGTCAACCCGGTCATGGCTGGCAAGGCAGCCCGCGCCTTCCGCAGCGCCCGGGTCATCGTCATTCCCGGCGTGGGCCATGTAGCGATGATGGAGCGGCCTGACCTGGTGGCAACCGAGGTCCGGGCATTCCTCGACTGGGTGCACGCGGGCGGCGACCAGGACGGCGCGGCACGGCGGACGAGTGACGCCAGCATGGCCTCGTAGGAACAAATCCGGGTAACCGGCCGAACATAGTCATATCAGGCGACGTTGCCCAGCACTCGATGCGAAGCTAGCGACATGCTGATCGCCGCACCACGAATCATCACGGCGAGCGATTCCGGGCACGGCCCGGTTCTGGCCCCTGGCTACGTGGCGTGTGAGAACGGGATCATCACGGCGGTCGGCAGCGGGCAGCCACCTGAGAGACCCGACGTCGAGCTGCCTGACGGCGTCTTGCTGCCAGGCCTGATCGACCTTCAGGTCAACGGCTACTACGGCGTGGGATTCGCCGAGGCCGATGCGGACGGCTGGGCGACAGTTATCGGCCGGCTGCCGGAGACCGGTACGACCGCGCTCGTACCGACGTTCGTGACCAGCCCGCTCGGCCAGATGGCCGACTCCTTGCGCCGTGCCGCCAAGCTGGTCACAGCGAACAGCGGCCAAGGAGCTGGCGCGCGCGTGCTCGGCTTTCACCTCGAGGGCCCGTTCATCTCGCCGAAGCGGCGCGGCGCGCACAACCAGGACTGGATCATCGCGCCGGACCCTGCGGCGGCGCAGATGCTGCTTTCCGCGGGGTCCGGTCTGGTCAAGATCGTCACGATCGCGCCGGAACTGGATGGCGGCCTTGCCGTGATCAGGCAGCTCGCGGACGCTGGCGTGCTGGTTAGCGTCGGGCATTCGGACGCTACAGCGGCGCAAGTCAGCATGGCGGCCATGTCCGGCGCGCGAATGGTCACTCACCTGTTCAACGCACAACGCCCGCTGCATCACCGTGAACCGGGCGTGGTCGGCCAGGCGCTCACTGATACCCGCCTGACCAGCAGCCTGATCGCCGATTTGCATCACGTCGCCGGGCAGGTCGCTGCGCTGGCGTTCACCGCCGCACCAGGTCGGATCTGCCTGGTCACCGATGCCGCGGCGTGCGCCGGCATGCCGCCGGGGCGCTATGTGCTCGGCGGCCAGCCGATCGAGCTCGCGCAGGGTGACGGCGCGCCGCCGACGAGGGCTGACGGCACCTTGGCCGGCTCCGCGCTGCGCATGGACTCTGCCGTCGCGAACATGGTCGCCGCCGGAATCGGGCTCGTCGACTGCGTGGCTGCGGCCACGGCGATCCCGGCCGATCTCATTGGCCGGCCAGACCTCGGCCGGATCGCCGTGGGCGGCACTGCTGACCTGGCCTGGCTGAGCGATGACCTGCGTACCCGCGCGACCTGGATCGGTGGCAGCCAGGTGTACGGTCCGGGGCTTTCGTGATCATCGGTGACGAACCCCATAAGGTAGGGCCCGTGTCCACGAACATGCAATCGGAGATCCTCGAGCAGCCAGCGGCACTGCGTGCCACGATCGACGCCCTGCTTCCACATGCCGGGGACATCGCCGCGCTTGCTCGCGGAAGCCATCAGGTGTTGTTCTTCGCACGGGGGACGTCGGACAACGCGGCCGTCTACGGTAGCTACCTGATCCAGACCACAGCTGGACGGCTGGCCAGTCTCGGTTCGCCCTCGGTGGCCACCGCCTACCGAAGCCGGATCGACCTGACGGGAGTCATGGCCGTCGGCCTGTCACAGTCCGGCCAGACCCAGGAGATCATCGACACGCTCGCCTGGGCTCGGGACTGTGGGGCCAGCGTCGTCGGGATCACGAATAGCGCGGGGTCGGTTCTGGCCCAGATGGCGGACATCGCGCTCGTGACGCAGGCTGGCGCAGAGCGAGCCGTTCCTGCTACCAAGACATTCACTTGCCAGCTCGCCGCCCTGGCCGTTCTGACAATTGGCCTGGGAGCCGACTTGGACTCCGGTCAGCTGCGCGGAGTGCCTGACGAGATCGACCGCCTGCTCGCCAAGGTCGGGGGGACCCAGCTCGACGACATCGTGACCGAGCTCAGCGACGTCAACGGGCTGGTTGTCTCCGCGCGCGGCCTGGCGTACTCCGCGGCGCTCGAGCTCGCGCTGAAGATGAAGGAGGCGTGCTACCTGCACGCGATGGGCATCTCGTACGCCGACTTGCAGCACGGCCCGATCGCCGTGGTCGACGCCCGCACTCCGGCAATCATCATGGCCGCCGACTCCGGCCCGACCAGGGACGCGGCGATCGGGCTGGCCAGGCGGGTGACCAGCGCCGGCGCCCGCGCGTACGCGATCGGCGGCGGTTCCGAGCTGGCCGCGGCGTGCAGCCACGCGCTGCCCGGACCGGACTTGCCTGAGTGGCTTGCGCCCATCGGCTTGATCGTGCCAGGCCAGCAACTGACCGAGGAGCTGTCCAGGCGGCTGGGGATCGATCCGGACAGCCCGCGCGGGCTGAGCAAGGTCACCCAGACGTCGTAGCCGCCTGCCCTGATGACAGTGCGGCGTCAGGTCTCGCGGTAGACCTTGTGCTGAGCGGCCTGCGCACGCGGCCGCAGCACCATGAGGTCGACATTGAAATGCGATGGCCTGGTCACCGCCCAGGTCACCGCGTCGGCCACGTCGTCGGCAGTCAGTGGCTCGGCCACGCCCGCGTAGACCGCCGCCGCCTTCTGCGCGTCGCCGCGATTTCTGGTCAGTGCGAACTCATCGGTCCTGACCATGCCAGGGGCGACCTCAATCACCCGGACAGGCTGCCCGCACAGCTCGAGCCTGAGTGTCGCCGCGATCGCGTGCGTGCCGTGCTTGGCCGCCACGTATCCGCCGCCGCCCTCGTAGGCGGTGAACCCCGCGGTCGAACCCATGATCACGATTGTCCCGTCGCCGCTGGCGATCAGCTTCGGCAGCAGCGCCTGGATCGTATGCAGCGTCCCGAGCACGTTGGACTGGTACATGGTCAGCCAGTCTCCCGGCACCGAGTCGGCGATCTGCTCGGTGCCGATCGCCCCGCCCGCGTTCGCCACCAGCACGTCGCAGCCGGGAAGGGAAGCAGCCAGGGCGGCGACTTGCGCGGCGTCGGTGACGTCGAGCTGGCTGACCTGAGCCTGACCGCCCGCCTCGGTGATCGCGGCCGCGACTTCCTCGAGCCGGTCAAGCCGCCTGGCGGCAAGCACGACCTGGTAACCCTCCAGGGCGAGCCGCCGCGCGGTCGCCGCCCCGATCCCGCTGCTCGCCCCAGTGACAACTGCCGTCCGCTGCATGGCTGGCATTCTGCCAGCCTGGTGCAGCGGACTGTTCATGTCGGGTTGGCCGGGCCGGTAAATCGTCCGCCTACCATCGAGGACGTGCCCGAACCAATCTCAGATCTGGCCGAACCGACCGCAGACGGCAAGGTGCCGGTGGACAACGCAGTGCCGGTGGTGCGCGGTGTCATCTTCGACTGGGGCGGCGTCATCACCTGCCCGATCCTCGACACCGTCGGCGCGTGGCTCGAGACTGAGCGGATCGACCGGAGCAGTTACGTCGCCGCGATGCGGCCCTGGGTCCAGCAGGCGTACGGCCCCGAGCAGGCCGAGTCGCCGATTCACGCGCTGGAGCGCGGCGAGCTGGACGACGCGGAGTTCGAGGCGACGCTCGCCGCGCTCCTTGTCAGCCTGGACGGCGAGCCCGTTCCGGCGCACGGCCTGCTGAAGCGGATGTTCGCCGCCTCGTATGTCCAGGACGAGATGATCGACTTGATCAGGGACCTGCGGTCGGCGGGCGCGCGAACCGGGATGCTGTCGAATTCGTGGGGCGTGGCCGACGGCTATCCGCGGGAACTGATTGGCGAGTTGTTCGACGCCGTGGTGATCTCCGGTGAGGTCGGAATGCGCAAGCCAGAAGAGCGCATATTCCTGCTCGCCGCCGACCGGATTGGGCTGGCACCCGCGCAGTGCGCCTTCGTCGACGACGTCGAAGGAAACATCGTCGCGGCCAAGGCGCTCGGGTTCGCGACCGTGCTGCACACCGAGCCGGCCAAGACGCGCGAGGAATTGTCCGGTCTGCTGCGAAGTGCCCAGTCGGCCTGATCTCAGTTTCACCCCGCGCCGACCCGGTTTCACCGCCACGGCTGCGGGCTAGAGCCTCTTCCCCCTTGCCTGAGCATCTACCACCCTCTTTGGTCTCGAAAATGCCCGGTATGCCGCTTTAGAAGAAACCGAACAAGGGGGTAGTGCGCGAGGGTGCCACCGAACAGGGCTGAAGTTGATCCAGGCGGCTACCTCACGAGGAGGCAGGCGCGTCGACGGCTATCAAGCTGGATGGAAGTCAGGGTCTCCGGTCCTTCCGGGGCCGGGTTCCTCGGGCGCTCGATCCGTTAGCCTAGGTCGCTATGGCGGAGCAGGCGCTGGCGAGCTCGGACGACCCGGACGCCCCGTCCGCCGCTGACCTGGAGTCTCCCGGCCTGTCCGCCGCTGACCTGGAGTCTCCCGGCCCGTCCGCCGCTGACCGGGAGTCTCGCCACCCGTCCGCGTTGCTACCGAACTACCCGCACCCGTCGAGCCCAGGCCGCTCGGCCAACATGAGGGGCAACCGGCGGGTTGATACCAAGCCGGAGATGGCGTTGCGTCGGGCGCTACACGGCCTGGGCTACCGGTATCGCAAGGACTTCAGGCTCGACTTGGCGGAAGGGGTCAGGGTACGACCCGACATCGTTTTCACCGCGCGCAAGGTCGCGGTCTTCGTCGACGGGTGCTTCTGGCATTGCTGTCCTGAGCATGGCAGCCAGCCGGCTGCGAACACCTGGTACTGGGAGCCCAAGCTTCGCCGGAACGTCGAACGGGACAGAACAGCGGACGCGGCGCTCGGCGAGGCCGGCTGGACGGTCGTCAGGTTCTGGGAACATGAGGCCCTAGAGTCTGCCGTCGCGGCTGTGGTTGCTGTGCTTGCCGATAAGTAATTTCGCGTTCGCTGTTGCCCATTCACTGGCAGACTCTTAGGCATTCCCCGCTGCCGATTCGATCGGGCTGCGGGCAAACGTGCCATGCAATCGATGAGCTAGCTGAGGATCTCGTGCGCGTCTACCTGCCCACCACGCTCGTGGAGCTGGGGGCCGCCCTGGTCAAGGGCGAGGTCGGGCCGGCTCCAGTGGCCGGGTTCGCGGTCACCCCTGCCCTGCGCGAGTGGTACATGAACGGTGATCTCGAGGAGCTCGAGTACGTCGCGATGACGCAAGCCGCGCGGGCTTCGCTGCGGATGCTGCACGTCGATACCAAGGCGCCGCGGCGGTGGGTCGTGCTGGCGGCCGAGCTGCCCGACGCGGTGATCAGCTTCAGGAACGGGATCGACAGCCCCGGCCACGTCACCGTGACGCTGCCGGTGCAGCTCTCCGACGTCGTGTCCGGCCACGTCGACGACGAGGACGCCGCCGGCGACATCGACGCGGCCGCGGCCGCCTTGCCAGCTGCGGACAGCGGAGATGCTGACGCCAGGTTCATTGTGGATAGTGCGGAAGGGCATGAACTGCTCTGGTATGCCACGCAAGAGCTGATATACCTGATCGGCTCTGCCTGATCGGCGCCAGTCTGCCCGCCT
>JASHXW010000326.1 GCA_030043395.1 Streptosporangiaceae bacterium | reverse complement strand
CGGGATAGATGTTCGCGCCGCCGGAGATGATCATGTCGGACTTGCGGTCGCACAGGAACAGGAAACCGTCGTCGTCCAGGAAGCCGATGTCGCCGACCGTGAAGAACCCGCGCAGCCGGTTGGCTGCCGTCTTCTCGGGGTCGCCCTTGTAGTCGAAGTCCCCGCCCGCGCCCTTCATGTACACGGTGCCAGGCACGCCCGTCGGGCAAGGCTCGCCGTCGTCGTCGACGACCATGATCTCGCTGAACGGCCATGGCTTGCCGACGGTGCCGGGCTTCTCGAGCCACTCCTGCGGGGTGACGATCGTGCCGCCTCCCTCGGTGGCGGCGTAATACTCGTAGACGCACGGACCCCACCAGTCGAGCATCTCGCGCTTGATCTGCGCCGGGCATGGCGCCGCGGCGTGGATCAGCCAGCGCATGGACGACACGTCGTACTTCTCCCTGACGTCCTGCGGGAGCGACAGCATCCGCTTGAAGTGGGTCGGCACCATGTGCGTGTTGGTTACCCGGTAGCGCTGGACGAGCTCGAGCGCCTTCTCCGAATCCCAGGAGTCCATGTAGACCAGCGTGTGGCCGAACTGCAGCGCGCTGCCGCCAAACGTGGTGACCGCGGTGTGGTAGTTCGGCGCGGCCAGCAGGTGCGCGTTCGGCTGGCCCTCAGTGATGCCGAAGATCTGCAGCAGCCCGGTCAGCAGGTCCGATGACATGTCCGGATCGAGCCCGTTCAGCGAGCGCCGGACACCTTTCGGGCGACCCGTCGTCCCTGAGGTGTAGTGCATTGCCGCTCCGGCGGTGCGATCCGCTGGCAGGTCGGCAGGCTGGCCGGCCCGCAACTCGCTGACCTCCGTGAAGCCAGGCACGGCACCGAAGCTGAACCTGGCGTCATCAGGCACGCCGGCCTCGTCCGCAGCGGCCACGCCGACCTGCGCGAATCGCTCGTGCACGAAGAACGCCTTCGCTTCGGTGTCCTTGACGATGTAGGCGATCTCCGGCGCGGCGAAGTGCCAGTTGATCGGCGTGAAGTACCAGCCAGCCTGTAGCGAGGCAAGCAGCAGTTCCTGGGACGCGGCGCCGTTGGGCACCAGCGCGGCGATCCCGTCACCTACCGTCAGCCCGCGGGCGCGCAGGGCATGCACGAGCTGGTTGACGCGCGCGAGCAGGTCGCCGGCCCGGTGCTCGGTCCCGTCCGGGTCGATCACCGCTACCCAGTCAGGATCGGCCTGCGCACGGTTCCAGAACCCCATCGCCATCAGCTCGCTTTCTCGCCCGCCTGCGCCGCCGCTACCACCAGACGGAAGTAGAACACGTTCTTGTTAAGCCGACAAGCTCCGTCCAGCCGGCTCCCCGGATACGGCTAATCGAAGCTTCTATGACGAAAGATACCCCGTCGGTAATCTTGTCCTCATGCTCAGTCGTCTTCGCGCGAATCCGCTGCTTCGCGCCGCGCTGCTGGTCCTCGCCTTGGCCTTCTGCGGCCTGGGGCTGGCTGCGGACTGGCACCAGGTGCATGCGGCTTTGCTCCGGCTGAACTGGTATGACGTCGGCGGCGCGTTCCTCGCCGCTGCCATCGGATCAGGCTGCATGATGCTGGCCTGGCGCGCGATCGTCACCGACCTCGGCTCGCCCCTGACCGTGCCTGCGACCGTGCGCGTGATGTCCATATCCCAGATCGGCAAGTACCTGCCTGGCGCGATCTGGGCATTCGCGGCGCAGGTCGAACTTGGCCACGACTACCAGGTACCGCGACGGCGCGGCGCCGCCGCCGTGGTCATCTCGCTGGCGGTAGCGCTCGGTACCGGGCTGGCGATCGGCGTGGCGGCGCTGCCGATCGCGTCGGCCGGGGCGGTGCACCACTACTGGTGGATGCTCGCCCTGGCACCGCTGATCGCGCTGTGCCTGCTGCCGCCGGTGCTCAGGTGGCTGCTTGACCGCGCCTTCAGGCTGGCCAGGCAGCAGCCGCTGGAGCAACCGCTCAGCTCGCGCGGCTTGCGCGTCGCGGTCGCCTGGACCGTGGCTGGCTGGCTGCTGTGGGGGCTGCAGGCCTGGCTGCTGATCTCCGACGTGACTGGCCGGACCTGGGGTGTCGTGCTGGTGTCCCTTGGCGCCTACGCCCTCGCCTGGTCAGCCGGGATCCTGCTCGTGGTCTTCCCTGGCGGCATCGGCCCGCGCGAGCTCGCGCTCGTGGTAGCTCTTGCCCCGGTCATGCCGCGCGGCTCTGCCATCCTCGTGGCGCTCGCCTCGCGCGTCGTCACCACGATCAGCGACGTGGCATGGGCGGGTGTCGGCCTGCTGATCGGCAGGCAGGCCAAGCGGATGACGGAGCAGCCTCTCCCCGGGCTTGAGCCGACGATGACCGCGCCAAGCCCGGCTTCGCCGCAGGCGTAGCGCAGACGAGCGGGACCGGGGGTCGACTACGCAGCCCGGTGACTGCCCTCGTAAGGCTCCTCGACCTGCTCCCGCCTGCCGCTCGTCACCATCACGATGCCGGTGATGAGCAGGATCAACCCGAGTATCCCGCCGATGATCGGACCGATCGTGGTGAGGAGGTTGAGCAGGGGCAAGTCACTTTTCACCGTGTTCGCTGCCGACTTCACGCTGGCTGGCGTGGTCGACATGGTGCCGTCGAATACCACCAAGCGCACAGCGCCGGCAGCGTCGCGTAGCCCGATCTGCGGGTGCTCAGTGACCGCAAGCGGGACGCCCGTTGCGGGATTCACCCAGTCCGTGATCGTGCTCTGGAGGTACTCGCCCAGGTTGACGGTGGCCTGGGTGCTCCCGATCAGCGCGCCGGGGACCTGCTCCGTGCCGAACTTCGTGGGCGGTATCTGGGTCACGAACTTGTACACGGACAACCCGTCCACGCTGCCTTTGCCCTCGTAACGCGCTGTGACGGGCTTGAGCAACGTGGTGTTGTAGACCTGATAGTTCTGCTGCTTGGTCCCCAGCGGGAACAACACGCCAAGGCCGGTCATGTGGACCTTCTTGCCCGAGACCGACGCGCCGCAGCAGTTGATCAGCTCACCGGTCTTACGGTTGAAGGCCATCCTGCTGCTCGAGTACTCAAAGACTGCCTTGTCGGTCTGGTCGTACAGGTAGGTGAAGCTGTCGTACACGGCGCGTTCGGAGTTCCCGGCGGCGGGCTCGCCCTTCGTCGTGTTGGTCACCTTCATCGTGACGCCAGAAAGCTCGGTGAGCTTGGTGGTACTGAAGTATGAGACGTCGTGACCAATAAGCGTGGAGATCGTGTAGTCGTTGAGCGGAAACTTGACAGCAACACCGACGATGTAAAAGCGCATCAGCAGGGCGAAGACTATGAGGAACATGCCTAGTCCGGTCAGGACGGTCCCGGTGGTCCGGCGCATGGGTCCTCCCTGGACAGCCGCCGCATGGGGTCGGCTTCGTTATCTTTGTAATAGTTGGCATGGTAGTGATCAGTAGGTCAGATTAGCGGTAAACGCGGAGCGATGGCTATAGCAGACGGAGCGACACGGAGCGCGCCCAAGTCAGGCCGCGCGAGCCGCGCTGGCACAGGCATGTCAAAGCTCTGGGGAGCGCAGCATGTGGAGCATGAAAATGCCCTGGACGGCCTGCGCGTCATTGCCGCAGTGGCCGTACTCGTCGCTAATGTCGCC
>JASHXW010000325.1 GCA_030043395.1 Streptosporangiaceae bacterium | reverse complement strand
TCGGCCAGTATCGAGGACTTGTTGCGACCACCGGTTCCCTCCTCGCCCTTGCCGAGCCTGACGTAGCCGCCCAGCTTCAGCGTCCGCGCGACCCCGGCCAGGGCACGGCTGTTGACGACGGCAGCGCGCAGCTTGGCGAGGTTCCCCTCGGGCAAGTCAGGGTGCTTGCGGAACAGCGTGTCGGTGACGATCAGGCCGAGCACCGAGTCGCCGAGGAACTCAAGGCGCTCGTTCGTGGGCAGGCCGCCATTCTCATAGGCGAACGACCGGTGCATCAACGCCCGGTCAAGCAGCTCGTCGCTTACCCGGACCTGCAGCGTGGCCAAGAGGTCGGCGAGGTCAGCATCGGCCGCCCGGCCGTCTGCCGCGGTCAGGCTCACCGCTCACCCCTTCCCGCCACGGGATTCTCCCTTAGCGTTCCTCAGGAAGAAGGAGTGATGACCTGGCGCCTGTTGTACGTACCGCAGGTCGGGCAGGCAGTGTGCGGCAGCTTCGGGTCGTGGCACTGCGGGCAGACCACGAGCGGCGGCGCGGCGGCCTTCCACTGGGCGCGGCGAGACCTCGTGTTGCTGCGCGACATCCTTCGCTTGGGTACTGCCACCTCAGCGCTCCTTTGCACCGCCGGGATCGTTCGTCCCGGCCATCGATGTACTGTCCTGCCCGTTCGGGCCCGCTGCGCCGACCTCGCTAGCCGGGCCAGCATGGTCTGGCGTTCCATTCGCCTGCTCGCCAGCCGGATCCGCCGGATCTGCCGGGAACAAGCCCTTCAGCACGGCCCACACGCCGCCGTCGTCTTCGTGACGATGCCCGGGCCCGGCGTCGGCAAGCCGGATGCCGCAAATCGCGCAGAGCCCGGCGCAGTCCGGCGAGCACAGCGGCGAGAGCGGCAGCTCAAGCACCAGCGCGTCTCGCAGCGCTGGCTCAAGATCGAGCAGGTCTCCATCCAGAAGATACCCGTCATCGCCTGATTCTCCAGCCTGGGCCGAGAACAGCTCCTGAAAACTCACCTGAATACTCGAGCTGAACTCCTCCAGGCAGCGCGCGCACTCGCCAGCGAGGGGCGCGGTCACCGTCGCCGTCACCAGCACTCCCTCGCTGACCTCCTCGAGCTGAACCTCAAGCTCGATGTCCTCGCCCCCGGGCACCCGGACCATTCCGGAGCCCAGGTCAGGCGGTGCCGGCGCCGTGCGCTCTTCCGTGCGCGCTGACGCAGGCCCTAGCGTCCGGGTGTCGAAGACAAGCGGGCCGCGCGGGCCGGTGCGCTGGGTTCTGTTGATCTTGGCGTTTGGCATGGCTAGCGCAGGTCGGGTGTAGATCCTGGACGGGCAAGCTTACCCGGCAGCCCTGCTAAACCCCAACTTGAGTCACCATGGCGAGGCTGCGCCCGTCATTCGGCGGCAAGCCGCTCCGTCAGCCTGCGCAGCACCGGCTCGGGCACCAGGCCTGACACGTCACCGCCGTACTTCGCGAACTCCTTCACCAGGCTGGACGACAAGAACGCGTACAGCGGATTGGTTGTCATGAACAAGGTCTCGACGCCGGCCTGGTTGTAATTCATCTGAGCCATCTGCATCTCGTAATCGAAATCCGAGACGGCGCGAAGGCCCTTGACGATCGCCGAGACGTTGTTTGCCCTGCAGAAATCCACCGTCAGGCCGTTGAACGTGGCGATCGTGACGTTCGGCAGCTCCTTGGTGACCTCACGCAGCATCTCGACCCGCTCGTCCGCCGTGAACAGCGACGTCTTCGCCAGGTTGCGCAAAACGGCCACGATGACCTCGTCGTGCAATTTGGAGGCCCGGCTGATGATGTCGATGTGCCCGTTAGTGACCGGGTCGAACGAGCCAGGGCAGACCACGCGAATCACGCGGGCTCACGCTCCCGTCGTAGTGGCGGCGGCAGGCGGTTCTCCTGACGCGCGACCGTACCAGAGCACGGTCTCGCCGTAGCGGCGGGACCGGTCTTCCAGGTAGCCAGCCGGCCACGGCAGCGCTCCTGACCTGGCATCACGCTCCACCACCACCAGCGCCGATCCGGCCAGCCAGCCTCGCTCAGAAAGCGTAGCCAGCATCGCTGAAATCTCCTCGTCGCTTGCCGAGTAAGGCGGGTCAGCGACGACTAGATCGCGGGGGCGGGCACCTCCTGGGCCGCGCCGCAGCACCCGCTCGACGCGGTCCTGGACGCACCGTGCGCCCCCGAGGCCAACCGCGTCAATGTTGCGTCTGATGACCTGCGCCGCCTGCGCGTCCGACTCGACCATGACCACGTCAGCCGCCCCCCGCGACAGCGCCTCAAGGCCGATGGCGCCCGACCCCGCGTACAGGTCGAGCACGGCGGCTCCGTGCAGGCTGCCAAGGATCGCGAGCACGGCGGCGAACATGCCCTCTCTGGTGCGGTCACTGGTCGGCCTCGTCGCGCGACCGGACGGGACCACCAGCCGCCGGCCCCCAGCGGTTCCGGCGATGATTCGCGTCAAGCCCGCTCCAGGTAGGTCACGCTTTCTCCAGGTACTCTGCGCGCTCGGAGTCAAGCAGCGCGGCGATGGCCGCCGCGAGGGCGGGCTCCTGCGCGAGCACGGGGTCCGCTCCGACGAGGTCCTCCGCTTCCTCCCTGGCCTGGCCGATGAGCTCCTCGTCGCGCAGCAGGGTCAGCAGGCGCAGGCTGGACCGCCGGCCCGCCTGAGCAGCGCCGAGCACGTCACCTTCCCGCCGCTGCTCCAGGTCCAGCCTGGACAGGGCGAATCCGTCCTGGGTCGCGGCCACTGCATCAAGCCGGTCCCTCGCCGGGCCCGGTTGCGCCTCGGTCACAAGCAGGCACAGGCCAGGGTGCCCGCCGCGACCGACCCTGCCGCGAAGCTGATGGAGCTGGGACACGCCGAACCGGTCCGCGTCCATGATCACCATCGCGGTCGCGTTCGGCACGTCCACGCCGACCTCCACGACGGTCGTCGTCACCAGGACGTCAACCTGGCCGTCGGCGAAGGCGAGCATGACCTTGTCCTTCTCCTCTGGCGCGAGCCTGCCGTGCAGCACGCCGATGCTGAGCCCGGCTAGCGGGCCGTCGGCTAGCTGGCTGGCCACGCCGATGACCGCCAGTGGCGGCCTGCGCTCTGGCTCGAGCTCGTCGAAGTCGAAGCCGCCGTCTTCGGCGATTCCCGTGTCCTCGGCCGCTGCCGCGGAGACGCCAGGCCGGCCCGCCAGGTCGCTCGGGCCGTCTGGCTCTTCGCCGATCCTCGGGCAGACGATGTAGGCCTGCCTGCCGGTAGCTATTTCCTCGCGGACCCGCGCCCAGGTGCGCTCGAGGTAGTGCGGTTTCTCGGTCACCGGCACGACGTGCGTGGCGATGGGCGAGCGTCCGGCCGGCAGCTCGGTCAGCTCGGTGACCTCAAGATCACCGAATACCGTCATGGCGACGGTCCGCGGTATCGGCGTCGCGGTCATGACCAGCACGTGCGGCCTGCCGTCGGCAGCCTTCGCGCGCAGCGCCTCGCGCTGCTCGACGCCGAATCTGTGCTGCTCGTCGATCACGATCAGGCCGAGGTCGGCGAACTGCACCTGCTCTTCGAGCAACGCGTGCGTTCCGATGACGATCCCGGCCTCGCCAGAAGCTGCCTCGAGCAGCGCGCGCCGCCGCGCCGCGCTGCCCTGCGAGCCGGTCAGCAGCGTGACCCTCGTCGCGTGCTCGGCGCCACCGAGCTGGCCGGCCATCGCCAGCGGGCCGAGCATCTGGCTGATCGACCTGTGGTGCTGCTGGGCGAGCACTTCGGTCGGCGCGAGCAGCGCTGCCTGGCCGGCCGCATCGACGACCTGGAGCATGGCGCGCAGCGCGACGATCGTCTTGCCCGAGCCGACCTCGCCCTGGAGCAGCCGGTGCATGGGGTGATCGCGAGCGAGTTCGGCCGCGATGACCTGGCCCGCCTGCCGCTGGCCGGTCGTCAGCTCGAACGGCAACTCGCCGTCGAACTCGGCCAGCAGGCCTTCCTGCACTGGCGGCCGTGGCAGCGCGATGTATTCGGTGGATAGCCTGCGGCGCTGTGCCAATACGACCTGAAGCACGAAGGCCTCGTCCCACTTCAGCCGCCGTACCGCCTTGTTCTTGTCCTGCTCGTCCGACGGTCGGTGAATGGCGTTCAGCGCGCGCGCGTAGTCGTAGAGCCCGTAGCGCTCCCTGAGCCTGGCAGGCAGCGGATCGCCGTCGATCGTGACCGTGTCAAGCGCGAGCCGTACCGCCTCGGCGATCTGCCAGGACGCGATGTCCTTGCTGGCCGGGTAGATCGGTATCAGCTCCGTCGCGAACTCCGCTGCCCGCTCGGTGCCTGCCGGATCCTCCCCGATCAGCTCGTACTCAGGATGCGACAGCTGGCGCTTGCCGCGATAGGTCGACACCTGTCCGGAGAACAATCCATGCTGGCCAGGCGCGAGGCGGCTCTCCCGCCAGTCCTGCCGCCCCTTGCCGAAGAAGGTCAGGGCAAGCGTCCCCCGGCCGTCGGTGACGACGGCCTCGAAGATGGAGCCTGGCCTGTTGCGCATCGGCCTGGTGTGCACCGAGGCGATCATCGCCTG
>JASHXW010000324.1 GCA_030043395.1 Streptosporangiaceae bacterium | reverse complement strand
CGCGTTCGCCGCGCTCAAGGCCGGCGCCAGCGGGTTCCTGCTGAAGGACGTGCCGCCAGAAGAGCTGCTGTTCGGCATCAGGGCTGTTCATTCAGGAGATGCGGTCGTGGCGCCGTCGACGACGAGGCGGCTGATCGACAGGTTCGCCCCGATGCTCCCGTCCGACGCCGGGCAGGCTGATCCCGATCTGAGCGGCTTGACCAGCCGGGAGCGTGAGGTGCTCACGCTGATCGCGCAGGGCTTGTCCAACACCGAGATCGGCGAGCGCCTGTTCGTGTCCGAGGCGACCGTGAAGACCCACGTCGGCCGCGTCCTTGCCAAGCTCGACCTCCGCGACCGAGTCCAGGCAGTCGTCTTCGCCTACGAGTCCGGGATAGTGAAGGTTCGCGGCCCGGTCTCGTGAAGCCGCCAGGCCCAGGCCGGCGGCGCGCTGGATTCCCAATGGCGCAGGTCAGCGCCGTTATTGGCGTGGAGATTGGCAACAAGACCCTCGTGGCCCCAGCCAGTACGCTTGACATATCTTGTAAATGCAAACTATAGTTAGCTCAGAACTTACGAGGGAGGAACTCTGATGAACGATGTGCGCCCGGCTGCGCGGGAGCTGCAGGACCAGGTCCTGGCCGCTGCCCGCGAGGGCCAGAAGAGGGTGACCAGAACAGTCAGGAACGTGACCGCGACGGCGCAGCAGATCCGTCCGCAGCTGCCGAACCTGTCAGACGTCCACATCACCGTCGTGCGGCTGCCGTCACCGGCGCAGCTGCGCGAGCGGGCCCCTGAGCTCATCGGCAAGCTGCCCAAGGCCGACCAGCTCCGCGCGATGGCCCCGGACCTGATCTCCAGGCTGCCTAGCGCCGGCCAGCTGCGCGAGAGGACGCCTGAGCTCATCGCCAGGCTGCCGTTGCCAGTCCAGATTCGCGAGAAGGCCCCCGAGCTCATCGGGAAGCTGCCGAACGCTGGCCAGCTCCGCGACCAGGCCACTGCACGGCTGGCGAAGCTGCCGAGCACGAGCCAGATCAAGGTTGGCGCGGAGGAGCTGGTGGTCCAGTTCCGCTCCGTGCAGCGCCAGGTCGTCGGCCAGGTCCGCGATGCCGCGACTCCGCTGGCCAAGCAGGTGCTCGCCCAGGTAAGCGGGCCCGCAGAGCGGCTGACCCGCGGAATGGCGAACGGAACGGCGGCCAGCAAGGACGCCGTCCGCAAGCTGGAGGACGCGAGCGAGGCCAAGCCGGTCCCGGCGAAGCTGGCAGAGCCGGCCGTCCAGCCGGACGCCGAGGTGCCTGCACACGGCACCAAGGTCGCCGCCAAGCCGGCCAAGGCCAGCACCAGCAAGGCCGGGCCCAGCAAGGCCGAGACTGCCAAGGCCAGCACCACCAAGTCGGCTGCCTCGAAGGCGGGGCGTACCACCGCAGCGACCCGCAAGCCGGCTAGCAAGTAAGCACCAGAGGTACTGCGCGAGGCGCGGCCGGCATCCACGAGAGCCGGCCGCGCCTTCGCCCGTTAGGCACCGGCCGAGCTGGAGGTAAGCGCGCAATGAACGAGCAACGGGACTCTCAGGACCGCGACGCCCAGCACGGGAGCGCCCGGGAGACGGACGCCCAGCACGCAGGCAGCCCCGGCCATCGCGCTAAGAACGGGAGCACCCGCGACGCGACGGCCCACCACGCTGACAACCAGATGGAGGCGCTCGGCGACTTCATCCGCAGGCAGCGCAAGCTCGCCAACCTCTCGCTGCGCCAGCTCGCCGAGCGGACGAGGCTGTCCAATCCCTACCTCAGCCAGATCGAGCGTGGCCTTCATCAGCCCTCGATGCGGGTGATCAAGGTGATCTCCGAAGCGCTGAACGTCTCCGCCGAGACCCTGCTCACGCACGCCGGGTTGCTGCGCCGCGCCGACGCGGATGCCGAGTCGGGCAGCTCCGAGGTCCCGGGTGTCGAGCGCGCCATCGACGCCGATCCTCGGCTCTCTGACCAGCAGAAATCCGCCTTGATCTCGGTTTACCGCAGCATGCTGCGCATCGACTGACGCGAATTACCATCACGCTGACGTATCGGCGCGAACATCACAGAACGACAATCACCGCCGGAGGGTCAGGGTTACGATTTGTCATCGTGACTGATCTCAGCCCAGAGGAACCTTCGGCCGCCGGGCTACCACGTCGCCGGCCGTCGGCCCCGGGACTCAACGGCGATGCGCCTGCTGGCTCCGCGTTGCCGCAGCGCGCGCCCCTCCCGTCACAGCCCGGCGCCGGCGATGCGGCCGATGGAACCTGGGCAGCCGGGCCCGCCATGCCTGCCAACGCCCTCCCCCGGCGCATGTCAGGCACCAAGCGAGTCGGCCGCCATCGCAGCTTGCACCGCATCAGCGTCGCGTCGGACGCTCCGGTTCTTGTCATCGCTGTGCCCGGCCAAGACGGGGAAGCGGCCGCCGAGCTCGCCGAGCACATCGCTGAGTCCACGGCGGAGTCGTGCCCCGGCGTGGATATCCGGATTGGCTACCTGGCCGGCCAGGGCGAGAGCCTGGCCGAGGCGCTGGCCGCCGACTCCGACCATTCCGATCCAGCCAGCCACACCAGCGAGTTCGCGATGAACGCGCCGCATGCTGTCGTCGTGCCGCTGCTGGCCGGCCCGCATCCTGTCTACGATCCGGCGATCGCCCGGGTGGTCGAGCAGGCAGCCGGGCACGTCATGCTCGCTTCGGCGCTCGGCCCGCATCCGCTGCTCGCCGGGGCGCTGCACGACCGGCTCTCGGAGGTCGGCCTGGCCAGGGCTAGCCGCGCTCGCGGGCTTAATATCTCGGCGGGGGCGAACGGAGTGATCGTCGTCGCCGACCGCGGCCCGCTGGCGGCCAGCGATGCGGGAGTGACCGCCGTCCTGCTGGCGGCCCGGCTTGCCATCCCGGTGGTGCCCGCCTCGTTCGGCGACCCCGCCGGCATCGGCGAGGCGCTGCAACGGCTGCGCGACGCGGGCGCCACGAATCCGGCTATCGCCCCGTGCGTGATTGGCCCGGAGATTGACCCCGCCGAGTTCGTCCAGCTGAGCGAGGCCCTGAACGCGCCATGCGCGCAGCCGCTTGGTGGCCACCCGGCGGTGGCGCAGCTCGTCTCCGTTCGCTACGGGGAAGCGCTGGCAAGGATCAGCGTCGCCAGCCATTGACAGCGCATGCACGTGTGCGCTGAGGTTCCTGTTGTAACCGCAGCGCGAACACCTGTGCGCTGAGGTTCCAGTTTTAGCCGCCCCGGTCACACCGGTCGCTCCGGAGTCCTCTTGCCGGGTCGGTAGTTCCCTGATTCTGCATCGGCTAGCAAGACAAGAGGTGGTCGGCATGAGCGAGTGGAACGCGATGACCTTCGAGGGCAAGCCCACGATCCTGCGCGTGGTGAAGGACCAGGCAGGCCAGATGTTCTCCCTGGCCGAGCAGCCCGGCGCCTGGGACGCCCCGACCGCGTGCGAGAGCTGGGAGGTGCGCGATGTCATCGGGCACCTGGTGGACACCATGGAGGGCTACTTCAAGGCATTTGACGTGGCCAGGTCGGGTGCGACCGCGGACAACGCGTACGGGCTGCTTGGGATGCACGAGCGGGCGGGTGA
>JASHXW010000323.1 GCA_030043395.1 Streptosporangiaceae bacterium | reverse complement strand
AGTTGGGTGCGGCGAACAGGCCGCTGCCGATGCCGTTCATGGCGGTGAGCAGTGCGAAGGCCCAGTACGGGAAGCTGACCGGCAGCAACATGAGGCCGATGAAGCTGGCGCCGAACACGACCATCCCGGCGGTGGAGAAGCCGCGAGCGCCGTACCGGTCCGATAGCCGGCCCGAGACCGGGCCGGCGATGAGGATGCCCGCGGTGAGCGGCAGCAGGAAGATGCCGGCCCAGAACGGCGTGTCGCTGTAGTTGTAGCCGTGCAGCGGCAGCCAGATGCCCTGCAGCCAGATGATCAGCATGAATTGCAGGCCACCGCGGGCCAGCGACGTCGCGAAGCTGGCGATGTTGCCCGCCGTGAAAGCCCTGATCCGGAACAGGCTGAGCCGGAACATGGGCTCGGCAACTCGTGTCTCGATCAGCGCGAACGCGGCGAGCAGCGCGATGCCGCCGGCCAGCATGCCGATCACGAGCGGGTTCGTCCAGCCCATGGTGTGATGCTGGTACGGCTGGATGCCGATGGTCAGCGCGATCAGGACGGCGCCCAGGCCGACGGCGAAGGTGACGTTGCCCCACCAGTCGATTCGGCCGCGGTGGCGCACGCCGTTGTCGCGGAGCTTCATGTAGGCCCACAGCGTCCCGTAGATGCCGACCGGGACGTTGACCCAGAACACCGCCCGCCAGTCGATGGCGGCCAGGATGCCGCCTGCCACCAGTCCGATGAACTGGCCGGCGATCGCGGCGACCTGGTTGAGGCCGAGCGCGAAGCCGCGCTGGTCGACGGGGAACGCATCGGTCAAGATGGCGGCGGAATTCGCCGTGAGCATCGAGCCGCCAATTGCCTGCAGCAGGCGCCAGCCGATCAGCCACATAGCCCCGTGGCCACCGTCGAAGGGATCGAACGACAACAAGACGGACGCTGCCGTGAAGACGGCGAAGCCGAGGTTGTAGATCTTCACCCGGCCGAACATGTCGCCGAGCCGGCCGAGCGTGACCACGAGGACGGCCTGGATCAGCCGGTAGCCCATGATCATCCACAACAGGAACCCGATGTTGCCGGGCGCCAGCGGATCGAGGTGGATGCCGCGGAAGATCGCCGGCATCGCGATGATGACGATGGACCCGTCCAGGGCGGACATGAACACCGCGGCCGTCGTGTTCGCCAGGGCCACCCATCGGTAGCCCGCTTCATCGGCAGGAGTCCTGCGCGCTGCTTGGCCTGTGGCCCGCGGGCCCTTCGTGCGGAGGTTTCTCGCTCCCGGCATCAGATGTGCTGTGCCAGTCGCTCGAGCAGTGGCGCCGCTGCCTTCAGCAGGTCAAGCTCCTCGCGCGTGAATCCGCTAGACAGGGCCCGCGCGAGCTGCTCGGTCCTGGTGTCGCGCTTGTTCCGCAGTACCTTGCGGCCAGCCTCGGTGACCGAGAAGACAACACGCCTGCCGTCGGCCGGGTCAGGACGGCGTTCGACCAGGCCGCGGGCCTCCAGTGCGGCGATCGTCGCTCCCATGGACTGCGGGCTGATCCGGTCCAGCCTGGCCAGCGCGCTCGAGGTAGTCGGCCCCTCGCGATCGAGCCTGGCCAGTGTCGAGCTCTCCGCCACGGTGAGCTCACCTTCGGCTGCGGCCTGCCGCAGCCTGCGGATGAGCAGGCCGTTGGCCATCCGCAGCGCGCCAGCGATCTCGTAGACATCAGCTTCAGGCATATGCTAAGCCTAGACTGATAAGCTAAGCCTTAGCAAATCGGGATCACGCTCGGGAGCGGAGGCGAGGCGAGATGTAGCTGAGCGGGCGGGCTCGGGTTCATGCTTCGCATGGCCAGGTGTGGACCGGCTCGTTGGCGTGCATGTGCTCGATGTAGCGCAGCGTCATCCGCCGCAGTGCCTCGTCGCGATCAAGCCCGCCCTGGTCGGTGAGCGCGGCTACCGTGGCGATTTGCCAGCTCGCGCCGGTCTGCCCGGTCAGGCAGCGCTGCTCGATAATGCCGAGCAGGCGATCCGCCTGGGCGGTGTCGACTCCCCACGACGCCAGGCCCTCGCGGGCGAGCGGCAGCAGCCGGCGCAGCGCCAGTTCCGACGCGGGCACTTCGCCCACGCCCGGCCAGTACAGCAGGGCCTCCAGGCCGTTCCGGGCTGCGGTATGCAGGTTGTCGGCCGCAGCCGCGAACGACATCTGGGTCCAGATCGGACGCTGAGCCTCGGCCATCGCCCGGACGAGCCCGTAATAGAACGCCGCATTCGCCA
Source organism: Streptosporangiaceae bacterium (assembly GCA_030043395.1). Next base: position 3,459 of record JASHXW010000323.1, on the reverse strand, counting down.
TCATGTCCGCCACCGACGGGCCCGCCGGCAGCACGCGGTTCTCCACCCGCAGGTGCGGCTTGCCATCTGTCACGGCGTAGACCGGGCGGTTCCAGCGGTAGATCGTCCCGTTGTGCAGGCTCATCTCGCCAAGCTGCGGGCACTCCCCGCTGTCGAAAGTGGCCAGCGGGTCCTCCTCCTCGCAGATCGGCAGCAGCGCGGGGAAGTACCTGATGTTCTCCTCGAACAGGTCGAATACCGACGTGATCCAGCGCTCGCCGAACCAGACCCTCGGCCGCACGCCTTGTTCTTTCAGCTCCTCCGGCCTTGTGTCGGTGGCCTGCTCGAACAGCGTGATCCTGGTCTCGTGCCAGAGCTTGCGGCCGAACAGGAACGGGGAGTTGGCCGCAAGCGCGACCTGGACGCCGGCGATCGCCTGGGCGGCGTTCCAGTAGGTCGCGAAGGCATCCGGGCTGACCTGGGTGTGCAGCTGGGTGCTCGTGCACGCCGCTTCCGGCGTGATGCTGTCCGCGTGCGTGACGAGCTGCTCGGCGCCGTCGATGGCGATCCGCATGTCCTCGCCCCGGGCGGCGAAGATCTGCTCGTTGAGCACCCGGTAGCGGGCATTGGCCGACATGGCGCCCTCGTCCACGTCTGACTTGCGCAAAGTCGGCAGGATGCCGATCATCACCAGGTGGCTGCCGACGCCGCGGGCCTTGGCGTCGGCGCCGTTGAGGTCGGCGCGGATCTCGTCCTCGAGGCCAACGACGGCGTCCCCAGCGAGGTCACGCGGCGGAACGTTGATCTCCAGGTTGAACTGCCCCACTTCGGTGGCCCAGGCCGGATTCGCGATCGCGTCGAGCACGTCCTCGTTGCGCATCGATGGAGCGCCGTGCTCGTCGACGAGATTCAGCTCGATCTCCTGGCCGACCAGCGCGGCGTTGGGCTCGAACGCCCGCTCGCGCAGCATCCGGTCGAAGACGTCCAGGGAGGTCCTGAGCTTCTCGCGGTAGACGCGCCTGTCTTCGCCGCTGATCTTGATCGGCTCGATGTCTCGGCCCATGTAACCCTCGCTCACGTGGAGGCGCGTTAGCCCATTGTCATCCTGAACCTGGCCAGGCACTATGTGCGAGTGATCGCCGTATCTGGCGTGGTGCCCGAGCCGGGAACGGTGACATTCCGGGTGCCCGACCCAGGCCGCCAGCTCGCGGGCGTCCGCCTGCGCGCAGACGGGCGGATCGCGAGCGAGGTCGACTTCCGCCGCGCCGCCGCTGCGGGCGAGGACTGGGAGCTGGTCATCGGGCGGCCGCCGCTGACGCGGATGGAGTACCTGCTCGAGCTGCGCCTTCCCGACGGCAGCACGCAGACAGTGCCCGATCCTGGCAACCCCTTGCGGGTCGACGGCGCGTTCGGCGAGAAGAGCGTGGTGGAGTTCGCGTCCTACGCCCGGCCGCGCTGGCTGACCGAGCCTGCTGAGCCGGGCGCGACCTCCACTCTTGACGTGGCCGTGCCCTCGCTTGACCGGCCGATCTCGGTCCGCACCTGGTCTCCGGCTGACGCGCCCGACGACGAGCCGCTGCCGCTGCTCGTCGTGCACGACGGCCCGGAGTACGACGAGCTGGCGAGCTTGCTGACGTACCTGTCCGCCGGCGTCACCGGACGATGGCTGCCGCGGGTGCGTGCCGCGCTACTGGCGCCCGGGCCGCGTGACCGCTGGTACTCAGCCAACGCCAGCTACGCCCGCGGGCTATGCCAGGCAGTGATCCCCGCGCTCACCGCCAGGCTGGGCGTCAGCGCGGTGGCCGGCATGGGAGCGAGCCTGGGCGCGCTGGCCATGCTGCACGCGCACTGTCGCCATCCCGGCACGTTCGACGCCTTGTTCCTGCAATCGGGCAGCTTCTTCAGCCCGCGCTACGACAGCCAGGAGCGCCGGTTCCCTTACTACCGGCGGATCGTCAGGTTCGTGGCCGGCGTCTACGGCGGCGGCCTGCCTGGCCGCGCCATTACGGTGGCCATGACCTGCGGCGCGATCGAGGAGAATTTCGCTAACAACTTCCGCATGGCGCAGGCCCTGCGGGCCCGCGGCTATCCGACCAGCCTGGACGAGCTGCCCGACATGCATAACTACACAGCCTGGCGCGACGCGTTCGACCCTTACCTGACCAGGTTGCTGCGGCTGGTAGTGCGATGACGCCGAGGACGGTCGAGCTGTGGTCGGACGCCATCGGGTCGGCGGGGACGGTCATCGGCTACGGGCACTGGGGCCGGCCGGTGCTCGTGTTCCCCTCCGAACGGGGCAAGGCCTCGGACTTCGAGAGCAACGGAATGGTGGGGGCCGTAGCCGGCCTGCTGGACGCCGGCCGCCTCAAGCTGTACCGCGTCGACAGCTACGACCAGCAGTCCTGGTCCAACAAGGATGTCGCCATCGAAGAACGAGCACATAGGCACGGTCGTTATGAATCGTGGATCATTAACCAGGTCGTGCCCTGGATCCATCAGGACTGCGGTGCCGAGGCCGAGGTGGCGACCCTCGGGTGCAGCATGGGGGCCTTCCACGCCGCAAACTTCGCGCTGAAGCGGGCCGACCTGTTCCCGCTGGCGCTGTGCTTCTCCGGCAACTACGACCCCGGGTCGTGGGATGGCTGGGGCGAGCGCGGCATGGATGCGTACTTCAACAACCCGCTGGACTACGTCGCGCACATGAGCGGCGATCACCTGGACTGGCTGCGCGCTCACGTGAGCTTGCTGCTGGTGTGCGGACAGGGAGCGTGGGAGGACTCGACCGGCTCGCTGCCGAGCACCAGGCGGTTCGCTGAGCTGCTAGCCAGCAAGGGCATCAAGCACGAACTCGACCTCTGGGGTCATGACGTGCCGCACGACTGGCCGTCGTGGCGTGCGCAGCTTGCCCACCACATGCCCAGGTTCTGCTGAGTGACGGGAGCCAGCGTGACATCGAGAAGGCACCTGATCGGCCTGCTGCTGGGCACCGAGGAGGACTGGCCACGGGCGTTCGAGGAGATCCTGCGCAGGATCGGCCCGGTCAGCGGCCCGGACGGCACCAGGCACGAGTTCGACTGCGAGCGGATCACGATCGAGCCGTTCGACCTGCGCGACCGGCCGCGCTATGACCTGGTCGTGGACCGGCTCGCGTACTGGTACTACCACCCGAGGGAGTGGCTCAAGAAGGTCGCGCTGATGGACAGCGTGTACCTGCTGAACAGCCCGTTCACGTTCCAGTCCATGGAAAAGCACGCCGCGTATTGCGCGATGATGCGGCTCGGCTTGAAGGTGCCGGACACGGTACTCGTGCCGTACAAGAATCCGGTCGACAATGCGCGCTACGCCTACACGGCCGCCAGGTACAACCGGTCGTTCGACCTCGATGCGATCGCCGAGCGGATCGGCTACCCCTTGTACATGAAGCCCTACGACGGCGGTGCCTGGCGCGGCGTCTCCCGGATCGGCAACCCGGCCGAGTTG
>JASHXW010000322.1 GCA_030043395.1 Streptosporangiaceae bacterium | reverse complement strand
CCAGTGCGTCACATCCGAAAGTTCCCCGGCGATTCCGTAGCGAGCCGTGAGCACTTCAAATTCAGGGGGCTCGTCCTTTTCCCAGCTCAAGACCGCTCGCCACTCCCCGGCACGGTAATCCCAGGTTTCGAGCGGGACGCACCGGAACCTGGCCCCCGCTCGGGCTAGGCGGATCAGCAGGTCCCAGTCCTCCCATTCGACGCCGGTCTCGCTGAACACGCCGTCTTGGTAGTCGCCTCCCCAGCCGCCCAGCTGGCGGAGCAGTTCCGTGCGAACCGTGATCGCCTCGCGGATGAAGTTGCCCTCCTCCAGTCGATCGGCAACCTCCCTGGGCGTCCAGTCGCTCACGTCGATACGAAACCAGTCATATTCGTTCGTGGGCCAGGAGTAGACCACGTCGACGTCCGGCCCAAGGTGCGACCCGATCTTCTCGACGTGGTCGGGGTGGTAGATGTCGTCATCGTTCAGCGTGGCTACCCACTCAGTGTCTACGGCCTTCAGCAGAGCGTTGTGTTGCATCGCGACATGCCTGGGGCTGAGGAGGCCCTGCGGCGGCCGTTGCACGCGAACGAGGTGCGCGTCGACGGGAGAAGTCTGAACCTGCACCGACTCGATCGTCTCCGCCAGCATGCGCCGACGCTCAGGAATTGATGCCGTTATCACCGTGATGTCCATGGGCGTATCTAAGTTTGACCGCTGGCCAGTGCGCAACCTTGCCTTCCGGCAGCCGTGACCTCTGCAACCGTCCGGTAACCGCGCGGCCGTTCGTGTGGCGCACATCACGAAACGCGACGGGCGTCTCCCAGCGTCTTAGCTATCGACCGACGGAGAGCGAGCACCCCCCGGCGAACCTCCGGCGGTCGTACGTAACCGGTGTCAGGCACCCCCCGGTCTGACCAGGTTTGCGCAGCCCGGTTCCCCACCGGACGACGCGCCGCAGGCTCCCCCGGCCGGCGGAACGGCTTCCCCCGGCCGACGTGAGACCGGCCTGGCTGGTGCCCCCGTGCCAGCCAGACCGGTCTCGCTTGCTTCTTGCGCAGCTGCGGCGAGGCAGGTCGCGCATGGCAGACTGAGCGCGTGGCAAGGATCGCGGTCACCGCCCTGAAGGCGCAAGGTGCCGCCGGGTTATGGCAGCGCTACCAGCGTGGATCGAGCCGCAGCTCGCGACGCTGACCAGGGACAGGTTCTCCGGCCCAGCCTGGCTCTTCGAGCGCAAGCTGGATGGCGAACGGTGCCTGGCATTCGCCGACGGCCACAAGGTCCGCCTGATGTCCCGCAACGACCGGGAGATCACGACCACCTTTCCCGAGGTCGCCCAGGCGATCGCCGACCAGGTCGAGCCCGGAGCCGTCGTCGACGGCGAGATCGTCGCCTTCGCCGGCAGCAAGACCAGCTTCGAACTGCTGCAGCAGCGGCTAGGGCAGGCGCGACCGAGCGAGGATCTCGTGCGCAAGGTGCCCGCCTACCTGTACCTGTTCGACGTGATGTTCGCTTCAGGCCAGGACACGCGGAACCTCCCGCAGCGCGAGCGCAAGGAGCTGCTCGCGCACCTGATCCCGTATGGCGGGTCGCTGCGTTACACCGACCACCGCGAAGGCGACGGCGAGCACTTCTTTCAGCAAGCGTGCGCCGACGGCTGGGAGGGCCTGATCGCCAAGCGCGCTGACGCGCGCTACGCGAGCGGGCGGACCAGGAACTGGCTGAAGTTCAAGTGCGAGAGCGGGCAGGAGTTCGTGATCGGCGGCTATACCGATCCGCGCGGTTCCCGTCAGCACTTCGGTGCGCTGCTGCTCGGCTACTACGACGCAGACGGCCGGCTCGCCTATGCCGGAAAGGTCGGTACTGGATTCGGCGCGGACGCCCTGGAGCGCATTCACGCCAAGCTCAGCGGTATCGAGCGATCCGGACCAGCCTTCGAGTCTGGCTCCCTGCCACGCGCAGGCGTGCACTGGGTAGAGCCGCTCCTGGTCGGCGAGGTGGCGTTCTCGGAGTGGACCAGGGACGGCCAGCTGCGCCACCCCAGATTCCAGGGCCTGCGGTCCGACAAGGACGCTGCGGAAGTGGTGCGAGAGGTGCCCGAGGCGAGCAATCCTGGCCGCGACGCCAGCCGCTAAGGCACAACCGCCGGGGAATAACCCGGCCATTCCGGTTGCTGTTCTCCAAGCTGGCTGACATCGGTACGGTGTGGGTGATATTGCCCGGACTGTGCAGGCGTGTTATGCTTGCGATGGTTTGCAGACGGCACCTCGTTCGGTGAGGCGTCGACACGAACACAGGCCACTGATCCGACGACGTCGAGAGACGCCCAGGGTCAGGACAGGTTTCCCCGGCTTAAGGGGTGACCCGAAGTGGCTGCACCTGCGGTGCTACGTCGTGTCGTGCCAAAGCTCTGACGAGAAGGGGTGCGCGCCGCTTGTGCTGCGGCAACCTTCCCCGTGCGTGCCTTAGCTGACACCCGCGTGTGTCACGACCGGAGGAGGCGAGAAATGGATAGCAGTAGACCGGGCCACGATAGGGCCCCTATCCCGTTGTCCTCGCTTTCTTCCGGCACGCGGTAACCACCCGCTCCGAGCGGCTTTCCCGCATCCGCTGACGTTCCGCGCTGAGCGCGGGGCGGATGGATGCTGCGTGCCTCCCGAGACGCCCCGTCAGGGGAAGGGAGGGATCATCATGACCAGCACCACGCTGAACCTGCGCGACCGCTCCGCGGTCCTCGACTCCGAGCACGTCGGTGACATCCGAGGCGCTCTGGGCACTATCCGGCTGGACGACACCGCGCCGCGGCGCGGCATACCGGCCACGCTGAAGACGCTGCTCGCAATCGTCGGCCCTGGCCTGATCGTGATGGTCGGGGACAACGATGCGGGCGCGTTCGCTACCTACGGTCAGGCAGGCCAGGACTACGGCACCAAGCTGCTGTGGACGCTGCTGCTGCTCGTTCCCGTGCTGTACGTGAACCAGGAAATGGTGCTGCGCCTCGGCGCAGTCACCGGAGTCGGACATGCCCGCCTGATCCTGGAGCGGTTCGGCAAGTTCTGGGGCGCGTTCAGCGTCGTCGACTTGTTCATACTCAACGCCCTCACCATCGTCACGGAATTCATCGGGATCACCTTGGCCGCCGGTTTCCTCGGCGTCCCGAGGATCGTGGCCGTCGTCCTGGCCGCCGGCGTGATCGTGGCGGCCGCGTTCACCGGCAGCTTCCGCCGGTTCGAGCGGATCGCGGTGGCGTTCTGCGCGGGCAGCCTGCTTCTGATCCCGCTGTACTTCCTGGCGCACCCGCACATCTCGCAGATGGCGCACGACTTCGTAGTACCGCAGTTGCCCGGCGGGGTCGGCGGGCTGTCCACCGTCATGCTGCTGATCATCGGCATCGTCGGCACGACAGTCGCTCCGTGGCAGTTGTTCTTCCAGCAGTCCTACGTCATCGACAAGAGGATCACGCCACGCTTCATCCGCTACGAGAAGGCTGACCTGTGGATCGGCATCGTCATCGTCGTGGTCGGCGCCAGCGCGGTCATGGGCGCGACCGCCGTGGCGTTCGCGGGTACCCACGCGTTCGGTCACTTCTCCGACGCAGCCGGCCTGGCTGCCGGCCTGCAGGCCTACGGCGGCCGGGTCACCGGTGTGATCTTCGCGATCGCGCTGCTTGACGCCTCGATCATCGGGGCGTTCGCGGTCTCGCTGTCCACCGCCTACGCGATCAGCGACGTCTTCGGGATCAACCACTCGCTGCACAGGGGCGTCAAGGGCGCGAAGGGCTTCTACGCCACGTACGCGGCGCTCATCGCGCTGGCGGCCACCGTGGTGCTGATCCCCGGATCCCCGCTCGGGCTCCTGACCGAGGGCGTTCAGGTCCTGGCTGGCGTCCTGCTGCCGTCGGCCTCTGTGTTCCTGCTGTTGCTGTGCAACGACAGGGAAGTCCTCGGCCCGTGGGTCAACGGCCGCAAGACCAACCTCTTCACCAGCGCGGTCGTCGCCATCCTCGTGACGCTGTCCATCATCCTCACCGCCTCGGTGATCTTCCCGACCGTCAGCTCTCGCCAGATCGTCGACATCATGGCCGCCTGCGGCGCAGTCGGCCTTAGCGCGGCCGGCTACGTCCTGGTCCGCCACCTGCGCGCAGCGGCGCCCGGCGCCGCGGCGGTGGACCGCAGCGGCCGGGAGAGCTGGCGGATGCCACCGGTGGCGCTGCTCCAGCGGCCCGCGATGTCAGTCGGCCGCAAGGTCGGCATGGGTGCGCTGCGCCTTTACCTCGGCGTCGCGATGGTCCTGGTGGTCATCAAGATTGTCGAGCTCGCCATCGGCCACTAACTGCTGGCGACAACCGGTTTGCACGGGCCCGCGTCTACCTGACACGGGCCCGTTGCCTGTCCGGTGTCGACGAACGGCGCGGGAAAGTCCAACGCGTGCGAGGGAGCTGGTAGGCATGCTCGGCTGGTTGCGCCAGCGACGGCAGAGGCCGCTCGCCCTGACCGCGGCCGTAGTGGCCCCCTTCTCCTTGCTGACCGGTGTCGCCCTCGCGGGCAGCGCCCGGCCGACGGTCGCAACCTGGCGCATTACCACGCTGGCTGGCGGAGTCGGCGGCCCAGGCCTGGCCAGCAAGATCGCGGCAGGTGACTGCGCGGTCGCCTTCCACGACGGCGCGATCTACGCAACCGGCTACGGATACCAGCAGTACGGCGGCTACTACGAGCTCTCGCCCAGCGTGATCCGGCGGATCAGCATGCGGACCGGGAGGCTTACCACGCCAGTCGGGGACGCGTTCGGCTGGCAGGGCCGCGGTGTCCCGCACCAGGTTCCGGCCATGAAAGCCTCGATCGGCGCCTCCTGCGGCCTGGCTTTCGACCAGAACGGCAACCTCGTCTTCACCGACGAGAACAGCGACTTGGTCGAGGTCATGGCCGCGACCTCCGGCACCTTCTACGGACAGCAGATGATCGCCGGCCGTGTCTACACGATCGCCGGCAACGGCCAGGACGGCTACTCAGGCAATGGCGGTCCGGCCGTCGACGCCAGCCTGTCGACCCCGGCCGGCGTGACGGTCGACCAGGCAGGCAACGTGATCTTCGATGACAGCGACAACGACGTGCTGCGGATTATCGCCGCCAGGAGCGGCACGTTCTACGGCCTGACCATGACGGCCGGGGACATCTACACCGTGGCGGGCGGCGGGCACGACTACGGCCGTGGCGGGATCCCGGCGACCAAGGCCGGGCTCGGGCTCGCCGACAACGGGGCCGAGTATCCGGGCGTGCAGCCGTGGCCGCTGGTCAGCTCGGACCGCGACGGCAACATCGTGCTCGCCGAGGGAGGTGCGGCGGCCCGGGCTCGGATCGAGGTCGTCGCCGGGCGGGCCGGCCGTTTTTACGGCCGCCAGATGAAGGCCGGCTACATCTACGTGCTCGGCGGCGGCGGGCGGAAGGCCATCGGCCCTGGCATTGCGGCCACGCAGGCTTCATTCGTCTACCCCAGCGGCGTCGCCGTTGATCGTGCGGGCAACATCCTGGTCACCGATCCGGGACAAGGGCGCCACCAGGTCTACGTGATAGCGATAAGGAACGGCCTGTTCTATGGCCGCCAGATGCGAGCCGGCGACGTCTACGTCCTCGCCGGCAACGGCAAGGAAGGCTTCGCCGGCGACGGCGGCCCGGCCGCCAAGGCAGAGTTCTCCGGACCGGACGGAGTGACAGTCGACTCGGCGGGCAACGTGATCGTGACTGATGGCCAGGGCGCCGGCTACGACTCGATATACGAGAACGCCAGGATCCGGGTGATCGCGGAGTCAGACGGCAGCTTCTACGGCATGAAGATGAAGGCCGGGGATATCTACACCATCTCCGGTGACACCGGGCACACGTTCTTCGGTGACGGAGGCCCGGCGACCCGAGCGCTGATCGCATTGACGTCCATGCGCTATGGCGCTGCCACCGACACCGGGGTCTCGGTCAGCCCTTCTGGCGACCTGGTCGCGTTCGCCGACGAGACGAACAACCGGATCCGGGTGGTGCCCGAGCGCTCCGGCATGTTCTTCGGCCAGCACATGAAGGCACTGGACATCTACACGATCGCCGGGGACGGCCAGCCGGGATTCGCCGGCGACTCAGGTCCTGGCAGAAGGGCCATGCTGCGCTATCCAGCCGGCCTCACATTCGACGCGGCAGGCAACCTCGTCCTGACCGACACAGGCAACAACCGCGTGCGCGTCCTCGCCGCGAGTACCGGCGATTTCTATGGCAGGAAGATGACCGCTGGCCACATTTACACCCTGGCCGGAACGGGCCGTCCCGGCTCCTCCGGGGACGGCGGCCCGGCCAGCTCTGCGGAGCTGCATCATCCCGCCGGGATCGCCGTCGACCATCACGGCAACATCGTGATCGCCGACCGGGGCCAGGTCAGGGTGATCGCCGCGCAGTCGGGGACCTACTACGACAGGCCCATGAAGGCCGGCTACATCTACGGTGTCGCGCGCCTGAGGGGAACCGGCGTAGCCGTCGACCACTCCGGCAACCTGATCGTGAGCTGCAAGGACACGGTCGACGTGGTAGCCGTCAGAGCGGGCTGGTTCTACGGCGAGCACATGATCGCGGGCCACGTCTACGTCATCGCCGGCGGCGGGAAGCCGGCCGGGAATGGCGACGGCGGGCCTGCTACCTCGGCCTACCTGACGCCAGCAGGCGTGGCGGTCGGCAAGTCGGGCAACGTGGTCGTCGCCGACACCCAGTACGGCCCGAACAGGCAGCCACTGCTCCGTGTCGTCGCCGTCAAGTCCGGAGTCTTCTATGGCGTTGCGATGAAGGCCGGGGACATTTACACGATCGCCGGAGCCGGCTCCGGAGGCCTGGGTGACAACGGCCCGGCACTGCGGGCGAGGTTCAGCTACGTCACCGGCGTGGCGATCTTCCCGCAGGGGAAATCGTGGTGCTCGATGCCAACCGCGTCCGGGTCATTTATCCCTCGGGCTGACCTGCCGCACGCTGGCAGCGTGCCGCCTGGCCAGGTCGCGGTAGACCTCGGGGTTCGTGTCGACCCACTCCTTGGCCTGGCCGGAGATCTCGCCCACGACCTTGGCCGGGATCCCCACCGCGAGCATCCCCGAGCCGATCCTCATGCCAGGCGGCACCGTGGCGCCGGCGGCAACGAGTGCGCGCGATCCGATCACGGCTCCGTCGAGCACCGTGGCGCCGTTGCCCACCAGCGCCTCGGTTCCGATCACCGCGCCGTGTACCACGCACAGGTGGCCGATCGTCGCTCCCTCGCCCACCTCGGTGACCGGGTCAGCACCGCCATGCAGCACCGAGCCGTCCTGGACGTTCGCGCCGCGCCGGACGATGATCGGCCCGAAGTCTGCCCGCAGGACCGCGCCGTACCAGATCGACGCGTCCTCTTCGACGCGCACGTCGCCGATCAGCGTCGCTGTGGGCGCGATCCAGGCGGCGAGGCTCACCGACGGGACCTTGCCCTCGAAAGAGAACAGTGGCATCAGCCCATGATGCCGCAGGCGACGGCGCCGCTGCCGATGAGCGAAATGTGATCTTCACAAGAGACGCACAGATCGCCCTAGCCTCTGGCGATTCAGGAGGTTTAGGCGCGACAATTAGGGGAGCATAGTACTGAGCGCACCATATGGGTCTTCGCTTAGTTCCTGACGCGCACCCGCCACCGGGAAGGAACGACGATGTCTCGCCTCATCGCCGTCCGCTACCAGTCACCCAGCGCGACCCTTGTCAGCACTTCCGCCAGCGCCGTACCGCCAAGTTCCCACGTGGCCGCTGCCGCGATCTTGCGGCCCGCGGCGACGAGGTCGGCGCGGACGAATCCGTCGTCGAGCACAGTGGTCAGCGCCGACGCCCAGGCCCCGGCGTCATGAGCGGGTACCAGCATCGCCGCGCTGGAGCAGACTTCCTCGAATACCGCAATCTGGCTGGCCACGACCGGGACTCCGGCCGCCATGGCTTCCAGCGCAGGAAGGCCGTACCCCTCGGCCAGCGACGGCAGCGCCAGGACCGAAGCCGCGCTGAACACCGCGGGCAGCAGGTCGTCGTCCACGCAGGAAAGCAGCCGGACCCGGTGCTCGAGGCCGAGATCCCCGATCAGCTGCGGAATTCGCTGCGGGAAACGAGGATCGAAGCAGCCGACGATCACGAGCGAGTAATCCGCGGGTACCTGCGGCATTGCCCGGACCAGGACCTCGAAGTTCTTGTGCGGCCTGTGCGCGCCGATCGCGAGGATGAACCTCTGGGGAAGGTCGTGGCGATTGCGCGCAATGGCTACTTCGCGCATGCTGACGTCCTCGAACGGCTCGGTATCGACTCCGTTCGGCATGACCTGCACGCCGGGTACCCCGGGGTAGTACTTCCTGACATCCGCCAGGCTCGCCAGCGTGGGAGTGGTCACGACGCTTGCATGGTGCAGCGCGGCCCACGTGGCAGCCCGCATCGCGACATGCCTCAGCAGGCCGCCTGCGAACCCGGCACTGCGTTCGATCGTGCAGTCGTGCACGGTGATGACGACCGGGCAGGGGCATCGCACTGGCCGGAACAGCGGGTACGGGCTGTACAGCACGGCGGCGTCGAGATCGGCAATGAGCCGCGCCAGCTCACCGAACCGGTGCACTGCCCCAAGCGTGATGGGGGTATCGACCAGTTCGGCCTGGTCGGCGAGTTGGCTCAGCGAGAACAGCTGGTCGCGGAATTTGTTAACGAGAATCCGGACAGTCAGCCTGTCGTCGACGCGGCCCAGGTGCTCGGCCAGCCGGATGACAGATCTGGCGAGTCCGTGCGCGCCCGGCATCCCGTTGACCCGCGCGTCGATGACAATCGAGCGAGGGCCGCGGTTCATGGGACCATCCTGGAGCAGGGAGCTTGCGCATAGTGAGCCAGCTGCGGATCCTGATCGTCACCGATCAGTACTTCCCGATGGTGGGGGGCGTTGCCGCAGTCACCCATGGCCTGGCGGTGGGCCTCGCTAAGCGCGGCCACGCGGTGACGCTGCTCGCGCCGAGTGCCCACCTGCGCCCGGCGTCGGGCATGGCCGGGCAGGCGCGGGTGAGCTATCCGGGGTCGGTGCCCTGGCCGTGGTACCAGGACATGCGAGTAGCGCGGCTACCGGTTCGCGGAGTGCGGGAGATCATGTCGGCTGCCGAGCCCGACGTGATACATGTGCATTCGCCGCTTGTTCTCGGCGTCCTGGCGAGAAGGCAAGCCGAGCGCTCCGGAATCCCGGTTATTTACACGAACCATTACCTGCCAGCCAATGTCACCATGTCGGCCGGGCAGCCGCCCGCGGTCTTGGACAAGTCCTTCTACTCCTGGATCGCCGGGTTCGCCAACAAGTGCGACTACGTCACTGCCCCGAGCAAGGCCGCGCTCGGCCTGCTGCGGGAGCACGGGCTGCGCGTGCCCGGCGACGTCGTCTCCAATGGCGTGGACACCACGGTGTACTCGCCAGCCGCCGACAACTCGCTGCGCGAGCGGTACGGGCTGAGCGGCACCTCGCCGGTCATCTTGTCAGTCGGGCGGCTGAGCGGGGAGAAGTGCCTGGACGTCCTGCTCGACGCCACGGCACGGCTCAGCCTGCC
>JASHXW010000321.1 GCA_030043395.1 Streptosporangiaceae bacterium | reverse complement strand
ATCTGGTCAGGCGGCCCGCAGCCAGGCAGTCTCGGTTGCCGGACAGGGCGCCTCGCTGGCAGCGTCCGGCGCTTGGCTGGCGCGCTGGCCGCGGCCGGATCCTCGCGGCGCATAAGCCCGCAGGTTCTGGCGCAGCATGGCGCGGCCGCGGTGGATCCGCGACATCACGGTGCCCAGCGGCGCTCCGGTCATGTCGGCGACCTCGCCGTAGCGGTAGCCGAGCACGTCGGCTAGGTAGACCGCCGCCTTGAAGCAGTCAGGAAGCTCGCCGAGAGCTCGCATGACACGGGAATCCGCGAGGTTGTCCAGCGCCTCCGCCTCCGCGGACCTGGGCGGCAGGCTCAGGCTGTCATGGCCGTCGGCCTGGTCGAAGACCTCCGCGGCCAGCACCTCGGAGGCGCGGCGGTCGCGCCGACGGCATGAGCTGTAGAAGGTGTTGACCAGGATCCGGTGCAGCCAGGCCCGCAGGTTCGTGCCCGGGCTGAACTGGTGGAACTTGACGTAGGCCTTGGCGAAGGTCTCCTGGATCAGGTCCTCGGCGTCGCAGTGGTTGCGGGTGAGGCGCAGGGCAGCCGGATACAGCTGCTCCATGTACGGGATCGCCTCGTCCGCGAACCGCGCCTGCCGGTGCCCAGGTGGTTCGTTCTCCTGTGCTATCGGCTGCGGTGCGGCACTGATGGCGGCACTGATCGTCATGCGTCCTCCTTGGGGGAACGCTCCCGCCAGCAAGCCCCGCACGCCATAGGGTGCGGTCTCGCTGGATGCGCGAGCGGGGGCGGCTCACGCCGTCGGTCGCCGTACGGGGGAACCGGCAGCGTCCATGTGCTCGTTCGATGTTCGCCTAACGGGGCACGCGTGCGCATCGGGCACACCCTTAGCTACTAGCTCAGTCACCCTGAGTTAAGCGAGGGTGGGTTTTAGTGACGGTTTGCCCTGGGTGCTTCGCTGTCCACAGGATCAGGTCGTGCCAAAGCGGGCCGCGTGCGCGACGAGTTCGCGCCGACCGGTCTGCCCCGTTTTCGCGACGAGGCTGGCAATGTGGGTCTCCACTGTCTTGGGTGAGATGAAGAGCCGTGTCGCGATCTCGGTGTTGGAGAATCCTCGTGCCACGAGCAGGAAGACGTCCATCTCACGGCTGGTGACGCCGAGCCGCCGCATCTGCGGCGGCACCTGCGCGTTGCCGCGTCCCGCCCGCGGCACTCGCTCGCCGGCCCGGCGCAGGATCCCGCGGCACGCCGAAGCGAGCCGGGAGTGGCCCGCCGCCTCGAAGTCACGCGTCGCCTCGCGCAGCCATGCCGCCGGCTGGCCCCAGCCGTCTTGCAGCGCCGCCGGCGCGACCAGCCTCCTGGCCAGGTGGTTCCACCATGGCGCATAGGCCCGCAGCAGGTCCGTGCCCTGCTCAGCCAGCTGGGTAGCTCGCTCGGTGTTGCCGTCCCTGCCCTCCAGGACGGCTTCGGCGTAGGACATCAGGCCCTTGTTCCAGCCGTGCGCGGCGCCTGCCTCGCTTGCTTCCTTGAGGGCACTGCGGCCGTCCTTGTCATAGACGGCTTGCAGCAGGACGTAAAACCCCCACGCCCGGCGCGGTGAGGTCAGGGCGGTTTCACCGCCGCTTGCCATGCCCGCCTCGCTCTCCCGCAGCGCGCGGGGCAGGTCGTCGAGGAACAGCGACGCAGTCACCCTGGTCACGCCCCAGGTGCAGAACTGGACCTCGGCATCGCCCGGAACGACGCACTCGGCGCGCTCAGCGGCCATGGTCGCTTCCTTCCGGTCGCCCCGGATCGCCGCGATCACCGCTTGCACGTTGATGGCGATCGCCTCGACCCGGCGCGCCCCGATCCGGTTCGCGCCGAGCTCGCAGTGCCGGGCGGCGGTCAGCGCTCGGTCCAGGTCAGTGCCCAGGCTCCAGATGTTCGCGAGCTGCAGGTCGATGACGTTGGCGGTGGAGATGGCCCCCGCAGCGTGCGCCAGCTCCCTGGCTTCGGTGAGCCTTGCCGTGCTCCCCTCCTGGATCATGTCGATCGTCCCGAGCTCATGCAGCGCGCTGATCCGCCGGATAGGCAGGTCGTGCTCGGATGCGATCTCAAAGGCCCGATCAAAAGCGACCCGGGCTGCCTCGATATCGCGGAGCCGCTCCCGGCATCCGATCACTTGCAGTGCCTCGATCGCCACCTCGGCCGCCCAGCCGCGCAGCCCCGCACCCTCCGCGCAAGCGAGTGAGCGGCGCGCGAGCTGATCGGCCAAGTCCAGGTCACCGGCATCGAACGCGCACCGCGCGGCGACTGCGTCGACCTGGCAGGCCAGATCGCCGTCCGCGAGGCGCTCGGCGATTGCGCGGGCGGCGGCGATGTGCCCGGCCGCGGCGCGCGGATGATCCTCGCTCCTGGTCCTGGCCGCCATGATCCTGACCAGGGCCTGCCGGCGCGGGTCAGCTCCGGATTGGCCGAGCCTGGCGATGAGGCGGTCAGCGACCGGGGTGAGCTGGTCGTAGTCGCCGGCCAGCGCGAGCGCGTGCACAAGATGGTCGTCGATGTCGATGGCCAGCGTCGGGTCGCCGTCCTGCGTCTTTTCCAGCAGCGTGCGCGCGTCCTGCAGCGACGCGGCAGCGGTGCCAAGGGCTCCCTGGCGCAGCGCATTGCGGCCGACCCGCAGCATGAGCGCCGCAGCCTGCTCGCGCTGTCCCGCTGCCTCGTGCAGCTCTGCCGCGAGCTCACACCAGACTCCCGGCAAGTCGGGATGAGCTCGCTCGATCGCGGCCGCAGCGCTCGCCGACCGCCTGGCCAGGTCCGGTGGCAGCAAGTCGGACAGGATGGCGTGCCTGGTCAGGCTGTGCCTGAAGACGAACTTGCAGCTCTCCGCGGTGATCGGCATGATCAGCTGCAGTTCCTGAGCCTGCTGCAATGCGGCGAGCACGTCCTGCTCAGAAGCGCCGGACACGGCGGGCAGCAGCGTCCAGTCGAACTGCTTGCCGAGCACCGCGGCGTACGCGATGATGTCAGCCGCCGCGGGCCCGAGCGCGGCCAGCCGGTTCCGCACCGAGCCCACGATCGAAGCTGGGACCGCGGTGCTGACGTTGTCGTCGACCTGCCAGCCCCCCGAGCTGCTCACGAGCTGCCCGGATGAGGTGGCGGCGGCAAGGATCTCCTCGACGGCGAAAGGCAGCCCGTCGCAATCCGCCAGCATCTTGCTGACACCCGGGGGTAGCTGCCTGGTGTCCAGGCATGCCGCAGCCATTCGCCGGACAGAGCTCTCCTTCAGGTGGCGGATGTCGATAATCGTGCTGGCGCGGCGGGCATCAATCGACCGGACTACGTCCAGGCCGGCCGACGGCTCGCCATCCCTGATCGTCGCGACGCACAGGACGCGCGTCCCGGCGAGGTTGTCGGCCAGGTACTCACAGATCGCCAGCGTCTCGGGGTCGGCCCACTGCAGGTCCTCCAGCACGAGCAGCCCGCCATTCCAGCCAGGCATCGCGAGCAGTCGCAGCAGGGCCTCGGCGAGCGTCAGCGCGGAGACCTCGGTGTAACCATCTCCCGGACGGCTCCACTCAGGCACCAAGGAGGCGAGCACCGGACGGTAGGTGGACATCTCGGCACTGTCTGGTGCCATGCCGGTCCGCGCCGCCCGCATCAGCGCTTCGGCGATCGGCCGGAACGGCACCGGAACGACCGACTCGGTGGCCCGGCCGGTCAGGACCCGGACGCCGCGCGAGGACGCGATCGAGGCAAGCTCGCGGGCGAGGCGGGACTTGCCAACGCCGGCGTCCCCGGCAAGGAAGAGCATGCCGCCGGCGCCGCCGGACGCCTTGTCCAGGGCGGCTGTCAGCGCCTGAAGCTCAGTACCGCGGTCGATCAGTACTGGACACAGCATGGACCTCATCATGCAGATACTACTGGTAGCAACCATGTAGTAACTGTGTGCTATGTATGAAGGTCGTCACGTCCAGGAAGTGAACTTTCGGCCTTATCTGCTTCCCGATGTGACCCTTACATGCGGCTCAGCCAGCCGGAGCGACGACGGTGCCGGTGGCGCTGACCACCAGGACGGGCTCGTCGAGCACGCGCGCCGCCGACGGGCCGCGCTCCGGCTCGGCCCGGCACAGCACGCGCGCCTGGAACGTCATGCCCCGGCTGCGCCGCCCGACCCTCGTGATCGTCGCGGTCACCTCGATGACGTCACCGGCAAGCACTGGCGCGTGGAACTGGATGTCGGAATACGAGGCGAACAGCCCCTCGTCTCCGTCGGCGCGGATGGACGCCTCAGTCGCCACGTCGCCGAACAGGCCGAGCACGTAAGCGCCGTCGACAAGGTTGCCGCCGTAGTGCGCGTGGCTGTAGGGAACGTAGCGCTGATGCCGGACCGTCAGCCCGAGCTTGCGGTCCTCGTTCCCCTGGTCGCCGCTCACGCCCGGCTCTCCGCCATCTGCGGCCCGGCCGTGGCCGGGGCGAGCCGGTGCACCAGGTAGCTCGCGACCTCACGCGGCGTCGTGCCCTTGCCGAAGATCTTGTCGACGCCGAGCTCGGCGGCCATCGCCGGATCGAACCGCGGGCCGCCGACGATCAGCAGCGGGCTGCGACCAGCCGCCCGGAAGGCGGCCGACATCTCGGTCGTGTTCTTGATGTGGGCATCTTTCTGCGTCACGACCTGGCTGATCAGGACCGCATCGGCGGCCTCGCCCTTCGCGATGTCGACCAGCCGCGGGATCTCGACCTGGGAGCCTAGGTTCACCACCTTGATCTCCCGGTAGTACTCCAGGCCCTTCTCGCCCGCATGGCCCTTGACGTTGAGGATCGCGTCGATCCCGACGGTGTGGGCGTCCGTTCCGATCGTGGCGCCGACCACGACTAGCTTGCGGCCGAGCGCCGAGCGAATCCGCAGGTTCACCTCAGCGGGCGAAAGCTCGTCGAACTCTCGCTCTGCCACCGTCACCTGGGACAAGTCGACGAGGTGAGCGACCCGGCCATAGACGATGAAGAAGGTGAAGTCAGGCCCCATGCCCTTGGCGTGCACGACCATCGCAGGGTCCATGCCCATCTTGGCGGCGAGCTGAAGCGCCGCGCCCTCGGCCCTGGCCTTGTCCTGCGGCGTGCCGAACGGCACGGGCAGCGTGAAGGAAAGCTGGACCCTGCCGTCGCCGGTGGTGTCCCCGTAGGGCCTGACTACCTTCTTGGCTTCCTGGCGATCCGCCGGAACCTCGTGATCATGCATGCCGGTGGTCACTGTCCCGCCCCGTTCTGGATCGCTGCCGTGGCCAGGGCACTGGCGTGCTGGCCTTGTTCGGAATCTTCCAGCATTTCGCTGGCGGGATTGAAGTAGCCATCGGACTTGACCACCACGCCGTCTAGTCCCCGGCCGCCGTCGGCCGGGCGCTTGGTGATGCCGAACGTGCCGTCCGCGATGGCATTGAGCAATCCGTCGTCGCAGATCCGCCGCAGCAGGTCCACCGATTCGGCCAGCACCTGGTTCGCCCTGCGGTCGATGAAGCCGTCCGGCTCGGGCCGGAAGCTGTCCGCTAGCCTGCCCGCGGCGTTCCTGACGTAATGGGAGTTCTCCAGCGCCAGGTCACGGTCAGACAGGAACGGCGTATGGATGCCCTCGGTCATCATGCCGATCAGCAGGATCTCCTGCTCGGTCATCATGGCGGCCAGGTTGAAGAAAGCGTCGAGCAGGTATCCGGCGAAGACGTTGCCCGTCATGTGCTTGGTCGGCGGCATGTACTTCAGTGGCGCGTCAGGGAACAGCTCGCGGACGAGCTGGGCGTGGGCGAGCTCGAGCAGGAACGAGTCAGGTATCTCGGGGTTGATCTCGAAGGCGTGCCCCAGGCCGAGCTGGCTGTCGGCCAGGCCGGCTTCCTTGCCGAAGAACTCGTTCAGGAGCTGGCTGACGACGACCGTGTGCGCGGCGTCCACCGCGTCGGCCGTGGTGAGGTAGTTGTCCTCGCCGGTGTTGATGATGATGCCGGCCCTGGCATGCACTTGCCGCGAGAACCGCTGGTCGATCAGCGTGCGGCGCGGATTGATGTCGCGGAAGATGATGCCGTACGTGGAGTCGTTCAGCATCATGTCCAGTCGCTCCAGGCCGGCCAGCGAGGCAATCTCGGGCATGCACAGGCCCGAGGCGTAGTTCGTCAGCCGCACGTACCGGCCAAGCTCGCGGGACACGTCGTCCAGCGCGGCTCGCATCAGCCGGAAGTTCTCCTGCGTGGCGTACGTGCCGGCGAAGCCCTCCCTGGTCGCGCCCTCGGGCACGTAGTCCAGCAGGGACTGGCCGGTGGACCTGATCACGGCGACGACGTCCGCGCCCTCACGCGCGGCCGCCTGCGCCTGCGGTATGTCCTCGTAGATGTCGCCGGTCGCGACGATCAGGTACATCCACGGCTTGCGAGGCTCGGAGGTCTGGGCGATCATCGCCTGCCTGGTGGCCTTGTTCGCGTCGATCCGCGCGAAGCCGCCGGCCAGCGCCCGCCTCGCCATGGCCCGCGCCGCTTCGGCGTCGTGCCCGGCCGGGATGCGGAACCGGGCCTTCCCTGCCGCCGCGTCGGCAGCCAGCGCGGCGAGGCCGGGATACTCGCCGGTGAGCAGCGCATCCCAGGCGGGCAGCGCGACGCCGTACTCCAGCCCGGTCTGCGCGCGGACGGCATCGACCAGCTTGTTCACCAGCGGCAGGCCGTCCTCGTCAGCCCCGGACAGCCCGGCGAGCCGCAGCACCGCCCGCTCCACCGACACTGTCGTATGCGCCCTGGCCATCTCGACGATGGGCTGGCCAGCTTGGCTGGCCAGCCGCCTCGCCTCCGCGACGACGCGAGGGTCGATGGTCAGCTTGCCGGCCCTGGCCCCATTTGACGGGAGTGGTGTCTGCATCGTCATTCCCCTTGCGTCCTGGCGTCGAAGATCTCGCGGACCGCAGGCACCGACCTGACCAGGTCGATGGCCAGTTGAGCGTGCCCCGGCGAGTAACCGTTTCCGACCAGCATGGTCACGTCGGCGGCCATGCCCTCCGCGCCCAGCGCGGCGGCCGTGAACGAGGTCGCCATCGAGAAGAAGATCACGGTGCCACCTTGCGCCGTGCACAAGATCGCGCCGCCCTCGCAGCCAGGGACGTCTACGCAGACCACGGTAACGTCGGCTGGGCCGCCTGCCTTGCGGACCGCCTCACTGACCCCGATCGGATCGGTCGCGTCGGCGATGACGATCTCGTCGGCCAGCGCGGGAGCGCCTGCCGTCGTGCCGGCCGCGCGCAGCAAGGCTGCCTCACGCTCGTGCGGGACCACGCCGATGACCCGGCTGGCCCCGGCTTGCCTGGCCGCCGCCGCGGACAGCGAGCCGCTCTTTCCGGCGGCGCCGAGTATCGCGACGACCGGCCCCTTGCCGGAGGCTGGCTCGGCGTCCCCCAGCCGCTGGGCGGCCTGCGAGACCACCCGGTGAGTGAGCGCAGGCGCTCCGCAGACATCCATCACCGCGAGCGACAGCGGGGCGGGCAGGTCATCGGGCAGGACGGCGGCGATCGACCGGCCGAACAGGATCGCGTGGCCGGAGCAGGGCACCTGCTCCGACGCGCCGTCCCAGGACCGCAGCCCGTCGGTGATCACCAGCGGGGTCAGGCTGAGCGAGACCAAGGTGGCGATCCGGTCCCCCGGCGCCAGCCCCAGGGTGGACTGCGGCCCGGCCTCGCGGACCACGCCGGTCAGCATCCCGCCCGACCCGGTCACCGGATT
This sequence comes from Streptosporangiaceae bacterium, assembly GCA_030043395.1. The sequence goes on along the minus strand of JASHXW010000321.1, from coordinate 253 downwards.
CTGCATCTTGCCGCGCTCGGCCACGATCGACAGCACCGCTGCTCGCAGGGCGGCCGGGTCGCCGTGGTGCTCGGTATGCAGCTGCCGGAAGGAGGCGGCGTCCAGATTCAGCCGCTCGACGTCGACGAGTAGCTCGTCGGGCCAGATCAGCGGATCCGGGTCCAGCCGCCACGCGGCCTGGGGCAGTACCCCGGCCGGCTCGACGACGCGGTGCAAGCCGAGCGGAGAGCCCGCTCCGCGGCCAGGTGTGCGC
>JASHXW010000320.1 GCA_030043395.1 Streptosporangiaceae bacterium | reverse complement strand
TCGAACGCAGCGAACGGCCGGAACTTGCCGCCCGTGCCGACGCCGATCTCGAGCCGGCCGCGACTGAGCTGGTCGAGCGAGCTCAGGCTCTTGGCCAGGTGCACGGGGTTGTGCAGCGTGGACACGAATACCACGCAGCCGAGCCTTAGCGTGCTGGTGCAGGCGGCCGCGTAAGTCATCGCCTCGGTCGGCGCGAGCTGCGGACCTGAGCCGAGTACCTGCTCCATCGTCCATGCGCTCTCATAGCCAAGCTCCTCGGCCCTGGCCAGGTAGGCGGCGAACGCGGTGTGGTCGAACTCCCCGTCGGCGACGAACTGCGGAATGGCGGTCGCGAATCTCATGCCCCGATGGTAGGCCAGCGCGGGCGGCGCCCGCTCGCGCTGGCACTGCCCCGGATGCGGGTGAGTTTTGCGCTGGATCCTGCACAATTCCCACCCTGATCATGAAATCCGCGCTCTTTGGGCTAGCTAACGCGGGTCAGGGTTGTCCACGTTGAAGTGCCTGACCGCCGATGAGACCCAGTTCTCCCCCGCAGGCCGGACAGTGAACTGGGTGATCACGCGCTGCCCGCCCTCGTAGTCCCCGTAGAGCAGGTAGATGGTGACCGCATCCATGGTCTTGATCGCCGCGCCAACTAGGTCGAACGCGTCCGCTGCGGGGTCGCGAAGCGCTCCCTGCCAGAAGCCGAGGTCATTAGGCGCGACGTAGATGTCTCGCTGCTGGCTGGTGAAGTCCCCGGGTTCGGGATGCGATCGGTTGCCGACCATGCCCGCCTCGACGTGCCACCCGTGCATGACGGCTAGCCCGGTGCCGACGTTTCGGACCGAGAGCGCCATGAACACGGCTTCATCCGTGGCCTGCATGATGGCGCGACCACCGGCGATGGCATGCAAGTTGCCTTCGATGAAGGCGACCTTCTGCTGCGGATCTTGCATCCGCGAGTTGACTAGCAGCGGCCGCATGCCCACCATCAGCGCACGCTCGGCGATCCGCGCGGCTCGGTCGGCCGACCTGGCGGATCGGTTCGAGGATCGCACCGACGCGAACGTCGCGATCGCGAGGATGAGCGTGCCGAAACCGGTCGCCAGTGACGAGACCGTCACCCAGATGGACACCACGGCAGCCTATCGGAGCCGCGCGCGCCAACCCGGGATCTAGGGCCAGCTCCGCCTTACTCCCGTATGCAAAGCAGACAGAGCTATCGTTTCGTCATATGCAACGACTGACTTGCATTGCAAAACCGCGCGAGGAGGAGGGATAGCCGGTCAGGACTGTAAAACTCTCTCTATAGTCATAACCACGCCGCTTGAATCCGATGAAACGTGCCGCTTAACGTTTCGCATTACGAAACGTGCCGCGCGATTTCGAAAACACACCTGCGAGCATTCTGCGTGAGTTCGAAGGAGCCCGATGACCAGCGGACCTGACGAGCCGGAGCCCGCGCACCGCAGCCCGCATCACGTGCAGTCGGTAGATCGAGCGGCCAGGCTGATAATCGCGCTCGGGGCGAGTCCGCGCGGCCTGTCGCTCGCTGAAGTCAGCTCAGCTACTGCTCTGCATAAGAGCACTGCGCGCCGGATCCTGGTCACGCTGATGAACGCAGGACTTGTCCGCCAGATATCCGCGGAGGAGCACTACACGCTGGGCCCGCGCATGCTCGACCTCAGCCGGACGGCCCGCGCGCACCTGCTTCCCGGAACGCTTGTCGAACCGGTGCTGGTCGGCCTTAGGGACGAGGTGGACGAGACCGTGCACCTCGCCATCCCGGACGGATTCGAGATGGTGTACCTGGAGAAGGTCGAGAGCCGCCAGAGCCTGCAGATCGCTTCCAAGATCGGCACGAGGCTCAGCCTGTACTGCACCAGCCTCGGGCAGGCGTACCTGGCCCAGATGCCTGCCGACTGGGTCAGGAACTACCTGAGCGTTACCAGGCTCGTCAAGCGAACTGCCAATACCGTCACGAGCCCGGCGCTGCTGCAGGCCAAGCTGGACGAGGCGCGACTCCGCGGGTTCGCCATTGACGACATCGAGAACGAGGAAGGTATTCGCTGCGTAGCGGCGGCCATACTGAACCACAGCGGCGCCCCCGCCGCCGCGATCTCGATCACCGCCCCGGCCAGCCGGCTCACCGACGCCCTCGTTCCCCTCTACGGTTCGATGGTCGCTGAGGCCGCGAAGCGGATCGGCAGCCTGATCCTGACCGGGCCGGTCGCCAATTCCGAGACGGCGTGAGCACAATTTGAGCACGCCATCCGCAGGCGGGCTGGCAAGATGATGCCGCATGCTCCGCGCCGTCTAGATGGCAGTGCCGATCTGGATCGCGCTGGCCATCTGGATGATCCTGGCCGTCTGGATGATGCTGCCCGTCTGGAGGCCGACATGGGCCCGATCGCCGCTTCGGCCTTCTCCGTCGTCACCTTCGGCGAGGCCATGTGCCTGATGCGCGCCGAGGCCGGACAACTGCTCCGCAGCGCCAGGAACTTTGCCCGCTCGGTGGCCGGTGCCGAGACGAACCTGGCAATCGGCCTGGCCAGGCTCGGCGAGCCAGTCGGCTGGTTCGGCCGCGTGGGAGACGATGCGCTCGGGCTCGGCATCCTCGACACGCTCAGGGCGGAGAGCGTGGACGTGAGCCGGGTGATCACCGACCCGGCACGGTCGACCGGGGTCCTGGTCCGCGACAGCCACGCCGAGCGGCGCATTCAGGTCGTCTACGCGCGCCGCGAGTCGGCAGGCAGCGCGCTGAGCCCGGCCGACCTGGACCCGAGCTACATCGCATCCGCGCGGCTGCTGCACGTCACCGGCATCACGCCTGCCCTCAGCAGCCAGGCCCGCGAGGCCACCTACGCGGCCTTGGCCATCGCGGCCCGCAGCGGCGTGCCAGTGTCGTTCGACCCGAACATACGCCGGCGGCTGTGGCCGCAAGCAAGCGAGATGACAGCCGCGCTCGCGCCTGTCGCCGCGGAAGCGGCCATCATCCTGGCCGGGCTGGGCGAGGGGCAGGTGCTTTCCGGCGCGCAGGAGCCCGAAGACGTCGCGGCGCACTTCCTGCGCCAAGGGGCGCAGATGGTCATCCTGCGGCTCGGCGCCGATGGATCCTGGGGAACCGACGGAGCGCGCAGCTGGCACGGCCCGGCGGTGCCCGTCCAGGTGAGCGACCCGATAGGCGCGGGCGACGCCTTCAATGCCGGATTCCTCAGCGCCTGGCTCGAAGGGCAGGATTTGCCTGACGCCATGGCCCAGGGAAATCTCGTCGCCGCGATGAGTTTGCAAACTCATGGCGATTACGAGGGCTTTCCTTACCGGTCAGACCTCAGTACGCCGGCGCACAGGATGGCCGAAGCGGATCGCTGATCCTGGCGTGCGTGCATATCGGTAAGCGACCGGGTATCTCACCCGTTGCGGGGGAGGCAGGTCCGGCAGCGGCTGCCTACCATCGGGTTCGAGTCAAGTAACGACCTCAGTGCCGGCCGGAAGCCAATAAGGGGTGGCGATGCCCAGAGCAGCAGCCGGGTCAGCAAGCGCGACAGCGACAACGACATCGCGGGTGGCGAGAAAGTCACCCGATCCCATCAGCGAGTTCTTCGCGTCGCTGACCCAGCCGGGTCACATCGCGACTTTCGCGGGAGAGTCTGCGTCTATTCGCTTCGATGTCGTGGACGGCGCGAACATCGACCGCTGGCACCTGACGATCAACAAGGGCGTGGTGACGGTCACGCGCCAGAACCGGGCCGCGGACGCGGTCGCGCGAGTCGAGCGGCGCTATCTCGAGGCCATCGTCACCGGACGACTGAACGCCCAGGCCGCCATGCTTCGCGGCCTGGTGACCTGCGAGGGAAACATCGCCGCCCTCATGATGTTCCAGCGCTGCCTGCCTGGCCCGCCGGGATCCACGGGCCGGGTCGCACCCATCAGTTCGAAGACGGTGATGGCCGAGCGGAGGCCAGGATGAGCAACGACCTAGTGCAGATTCTCGAAGGCAACACCTTCGTCGTCAGCGACGGCCAGGGAGACATCGAGGCCTCCCCCACCGACCCGACCGGCCTGTTCTCGTTCGACACCCGGTTCCTTTCGCACTGGGTGCTGACGGTCAATGGCCTGCGGCTCAATGCCCTGTCCACCGATGACATGCAGTACTTCCAGACCAGGTTCTTCCTGGTGCCCGGCACCGGCACGGTATACGTCGACTCCAAGCTGTCGGTCATCCGCCAGCGCGAGGTAGCCGACGGCTTCCACGAGCATCTTCGCGTGCTGAACCATGAAGACAAGCCCGTCGACCTCGTGATCAGGATCGACGCGGGCAGCGACTTCGCCGACCTGTTCGAGGTCAAGGACAAGCTCAAGAAGAAGGGGCACTACCAGGCCAAGATCGTCGACGACCACCTGGTGCTTGAGTACCGGCGCGAGACCTTCTGCCGGGAGACGTGGATCTCGTCAAGCGAGAGAGCCACGATCGACCAGAAGGGGCTGGAGTTCCACGTCAGGATCCCCGCGCACGGGAACTGGCAGACCGATCTGAACGTCGTCGCCTCGGGCCAGGCGGCTCCGCCCGCCGAGACTGCGGAGCCCGCCAAGACCGCCAAGACCGCCAAGGCGAGCCAGCCAGCCACGCAGGGCCCCATCGGGGTCCGCAGCCAGCGGCGCGTCCGCCGTGACATGGCCCGCGGCCTGGAGAAATGGCTGCGTACGGCGCCGCAGCTCAAGTGCGACTGGCAACCGCTCGAGCTCATCTACCGCCGCTGCCTCACCGACCTGGCGGCCCTTCGCTTCTCCACGCTGACGATGCCGAATCACGCACTGCCGGCTGCCGGCCTGCCCTGGTTCATGACGATCTTCGGCCGGGACAGCATCCTCACCAGCCTGCAGGCGCTGCCATTCACCTCGGAGCTCGCGGGCACCACCCTGCGCGCGCTGGCAGAACGCCAGGGCACCAGGATCGACGACTTCCGTGACGAGGATCCGGGCCGCATCCTGCATGAGATGCGCTACGGGGAGATGACCGCGTTCGAGGAACGGCCGCACTCGCCTTATTACGGCAACGCCGACGCCACGATGCTGTTCGTCATCCTGCTCGACGAGTACGAGCTGTGGACCGGGGACACGAAACTCGTGCACGACCTGGAGCCGGCCGCCCGCGCGGCGCTGAACTGGATCGACGAGTACGCCGACCTGCAGGGAAACGGGTACGTCTCCTACCAGACCCGCAATCCGCAGACCGGCCTGGAGAACCAGTGCTGGAAGGACTCCTGGGACTCGATCTCCTACCGCAACGGCAACCTTCCCGGGTTCCCGCGGGCGACCTGCGAGCTGCAGGGATACGCCTACGACGCGAAGATGCGCGGCGCTCGGCTGGCTCGACAGATCTGGAAGGACCCCGCCTTCGCGGACCGGCTGGAGAAGGAGGCCGCCGACCTCAAGCGCCGATTCAACCGGGACTTCTGGGTCGAGGACGGGGAGTACTTCGCGGTCGCGCTGGACAACGACGGCCACCAGGTGGACTCGCTAACCTCGAACATCGGGCACCTGCTGTGGAGCGGCATCGTCGACAAGGCGAAGTCGAAGGCGGTCGCCAGGCACCTGCTCGGCCCGCGGCTGTTCTCCGGCTGGGGCGTGCGGACGCTCGCCGAGGGCGATGCCCGCTACAACCCGATCGGCTATCACGTCGGCACGGTCTGGCCGTTCGACAACTCCTTCATCGCCTGGGGCCTGCGCAAGTACGGCTTCGCCGACGAGGCTGCCTGCATCGTCGACGGCATCCTGCAGGCGGCGGAGGTCTTCAACGGCCGGCTGCCTGAGGCGTTCGGCGGCTATCCGCGGGAGGCGACCAGGTACCCGGTGCAGTACCCGACCGCCTGCAGCCCGCAGGCCTGGTCGACCGGTGCGCCGCTGCTCCTGCTGCGAGTAGGCCTCGGCCTGCATCCCACGGGAGACAACCTGGTCGTGGACCCGGCGCTGCCGAGCCGCATCGGTCACCTGGAGCTGCTCGACCTGCCGGGCCGCTGGAAGCGGGTCGACGCGTTCGGCCGCGGCCGGATCGACACCACGCGCCCGGTCAGGCGCTGAGCACGCGCCGCAGCCGCGCCAGCACCGGCCGCACGTCGCCGTTGTCGAGCAGGTAGGCGACGACGCCGAAGGCGACGACCGCGCAGCCCGCTGCGAGCACGGACACTGCGGCCGCCGCTAGCTTGTGGCTCACCGGCAGCGTGACGCTGATGCCCACGCCGACTGCTGCCCCGGCGGCGGCCGCGGCGAACCCGGCGACGGTCGCACGGCGAACGCCCTGCACAGCCGCGTCACCCCGGACCCTGCGGGTGGCCTGGACGAGCGGTATGGCGGCCACGGTCAGGCCGATCGTGGTCCCCAGGCCCAGAGCCGCCACGACGAGGCGGGCTGGAGCGAGTTCTGCCAGCACGACGTCTGCGACGATCACCAGCAGCCAGCTCCCAGCCAGGGCCGCGCAGGCGATCTTCAGCCGCCCGATCGCGAACATCACCCGGGACAAGTTAGCGATCACGCCGATGCCGACCAGTCCGGGCGCGAAGACAGCGAAGGCGAGGATGATCTCGTGCACCTGACCCGGCCGTCCGGCGAGCACGTGGGCGGCGGGCACGGTGATCGCGGCCAGGACAGCGGTCCCGAGCCAGGACATCAGCACGACCGCGCGGGTCGACCCGGCGCAGGTCCGGTCGAACACCTCGCCTTCGCGCGCCGACAGGACAGGGAACGCGCTGATGGCGATCGACACGGCGAGCACCGAGGTCAGCGAGCTGAAGACCTGCCAGGCGTAGTTGAAGACGACGATCGCGCCTGTCTCGCCGCGGCCGTTCGCCAGCGCGATGACCACCACGCTGGACACGTCCTGGACGACGAACTCGATGACGCCCACCAGGGCCAGGCCGCCGACCCGGCGGGCGAC
>JASHXW010000319.1 GCA_030043395.1 Streptosporangiaceae bacterium | reverse complement strand
AGGCGACGAACGCGGCGCACCCGGCAAGGCCGAGAACCATCGTGATGATCGCTGTCAGGTTGGACCAGCCGTCGTCGCCTGCCCTGATGAACCCGTATGTCAGCAGGGTCAGGCCAGCGCTGGAGATGACGATGCCGACCACGTCGATCCGCGGGTTGGCGGCACCGCGTGACTCGGGCATCAGCACGATGACCGCGACGATGGCGATCAGCACGACCGGGACGTTGATCAGGAAGACCGAGCCCCACCAGAAGTGGTCGAGCAGGTATCCGCCGAGTATCGGCCCGATCGGATATCCGAGGAAAGTCGCGCCGCCGACGGCCGCGATGGCCCTCGGCCGCTCCTGCGCGCTGAACATCACCGGGAGCACGGCCAGGGACATGGGCAGTATTGCCGCTGCGGCCAGCCCGAGGACCGCGCGCGCGGCGATCAGCTCGCCGGAGGACGTGGAGTAGGCGCAGGCGAGTGACGAGAAGCCGAACAGGACGAGAGCGCCGAGCAGGAGCCTCTTGCGGCCGATCCTGTCTCCGAGGAGCCCGGCGGGCAGCAGCGCCGCGGCGAGGACGAGACTGTATGCGTCGACGAACCATTCCAGGTCGCCTGAGGAGGCATGCAGGTCGGCCGAGACTGTTGGCAGCGCGAGAGTCAGCACGAACAAGTCGAGTGCGACGACGAGCACGCTGAGGGAAAGGGCGCCGAGTGCCCACCAGCGGCGGGAGTCGGTAGCGGTCATGGCAGTCACCTCCTTGCGATAGTTGGCATCGAAAAGATGTTACTACCTTCTGGAAGTCACTGTCAATTTCTATCGGGTGTCAAGTCCATGGACTGCCCGCGCTACGGTGCCAGGCTCTCCTGAGCGCGCCTGTCGGAACGCACTTTGACTGATAGGAGAGACTTATTGCATGCGGGCGGCCCGGTGGCCGGGCAAGTCCAGCCGACCGGGACGGGACACGAGCCGGAGCCAGGAGACAGCGATGCCACAGCCAGAGGGCCAGGAACTCGAGCGGATACGGGCGCGCCGCACGGAGCTGCGCGAGAAGTACCTCAAGCCCATCGGTGAACGGCCGAAGACCACGGTCCAGGGCGTGCACCACCTCGCCCTGATCTGCCGCGACACCGAGGAGACCATCAAGTTCTACCAGGAATTCCTGGGCTTCCCGCTGGTCGAGCTGGTCGAGAACCGCGACTACGCGGGCTCCAACCACTTCTTCTTCGACATCGGCGACAAGAACCTGCTCGGGTTCTTCGACTTCCCCGGGCACGAGCACCCGGCGTGGATGGAGACGATCGGCGGCGTGCAGCACCTGGCGATCTCGATCTCTCCGGAGCAGTACGACGCCGCCAAGAAGAAGCTCGACGAGGCTGGCGTGGACTACCTCGGCCCCGACCGGGGCGTCGAGGAGAGCATGTACTTCAGGGACCCGAACGGTGTCGGCCTCGAGCTCTACCGCGAAGAGCTTGGCGTCTTCGACGGCAGGGAGCTGCTCGACTAGCCACGGCGGGCGCTCCTTGGCCCACTCCCTGGGCGGGCGCTAGCCGGCGGCTAGCGCAGCTCGCGCCTGATCACGAGGCGCAGACCTGACCAGATTTCATCGATGGCGCATACCTTGTTGTCGACCAGGCCGGTCGGCAGCGCGATCTGGCGGATCGCCTCGTCGGACATGTCGGTCGGCACCTTGGCCGCGCGCTTGGGCCAGGCGATCCACAGCCCGCATGCGGGCGCCATTCGCGCGCGGTACGCGCCAAGGTCAGATTCCAGCTCGGACCGCCAGGTCACGAAGGCCACGATGACGTCGAACAACGCCGACTCGGCTAGGTCGAGATGGATCGCGGCTTCGTCGCCCACGTCGGCCGCGAGTCGGTCGGCGAAGCCGTCCGGTGCGCCGATAACGGCGATCTCGTCATCCTCGCCGATGCCGAGCTTGCGGCTCAGCGGCGTACCCGAGTAACCGGCGGGCTCGGGCATCTGTCGTGTTCAGTCCTTTCGTGTCGCTCCCTTGCGGGTCGCGGGCTAGCTGAAGTCGAAGCCGCCAGGGCAGGAGTTCCGGTCGGCGATCAGCCCGGCCAGCGTGGCGATCGCGATCTCGGCGGGCGCCTTCGAGCCGATGTTCAGGCCGATCGGCCGGTGCACCCTGGCTACCTCGCCTGGCTCGACGCCCAGCATGGCCAGTGCCTGCACGTGCGGCGGCTCGACCCGCGGGCTGCCCATGATGCCGACCCAGCGCGCGGGCGTGGCGAGCGCGTCGCGCAACATCACGCCGATCTCGTCCCTGTGATGGTCGGTGACCACGACATCGGTCCCGGCATCGGGGACCGAGCCGATGGCGGTGCGCACGTCCACGCCAGCATCGACGTACTTCTTGGCCAGCTCGGCATCGGGCTCGACCAGGATGGCGTGGTATCCGGCGTCGGCCGCATATCTGAGCAGGTACTGCGCCACGGGCGTGGCGAACACGGCGATCACGGTCTTGTCCGACGCCGGCAGGGGTGCGGCGCCGTGCGCCACGTCGCAGGCGGCGTCGTGCTCGCCTTCGCCGTGCACATGCTCGTGACCGTGGTGGTGCTCGTGCTGGAGGTGCTCGTGCTGGAGGTGCTCGTACTCGTGGTCCTGCTCGCTGGTCATAGCTCGAAGCTTGCCACGGCCTCGCGGCAGATGTCACCAGCCAGCGGGCCTGCCGACGCTTCAGGAGTCGAGCAGCTGGCGCACCGCCTCGCCGAGCGGGTCCA
>JASHXW010000318.1 GCA_030043395.1 Streptosporangiaceae bacterium | reverse complement strand
AGGAAGCGCTGGATCCGGCCGTCCTCATCGGCGATGACGATTCCGAATTCGAGCGGGTCAGGGACCCTGGCCAGGGCGACCGTGACCAGGGCGTCGTTGTCCTCGTGGAAGCGGATCAGCTCGGATAGGTCGATGTCGGTCAGCGCGTCACCAGAGATCACCAGGAACGGGGCGTCGCGAAGCGCGTCCTCGGCGTTCTTGACGCTGCCGGCCGTGCCAAGCGGGGTGTCTTCCGTGGCGTACTGCAGGCTCATCCCCGACTCTTCGCCATCGCCGAAGTAGTTGCGCACCATCGAGGCAAGGAACTGGACGGTGACGATCGTCTCGTCGAACTTGTGCCTGCGCAGCAGCCGCAGCACGTGCTCCATGATTGGCTTGTTCACCACGGGCAGCAGGGGTTTCGGCTGGTTGGCGGTGAGCGGGCGCAGCCTGGTTCCCTCGCCGCCTGCCATGACTACGGCCCTCACTGCTGCAGCGCTCCCTTCAGGCACGAGAAACTCGCCCGCTGCCACGCCTGCGCGTCAGTGCCGGGCGACGTCCCCCTCGGCGTGGTGCGCGGCCGCTTCGTCACGGCCACGCGCGCGCCCAGCCGTGAGGAGGCGACGAGCTTGCTCGACGTAGAGCACGCCAGCCCACCAGTAGAGGCCAGTTCCCCAGAGTGCGAAGGCCCAACCGGCCACGCGCGCGACCTCTGCGTACGACGACGTGTGCGAGCCCAGAAAAAGCAGCGGAAAGGCGTACAGAAGACTCAGCGTGGCCGCCTTGCCGACGAAACTCACCCGGAGCGGCCCGTAACCATGGCGACGTAGCACGAGCAGGACAATGCCCAGGCTCAATTCGCGCACGGCAAGGATGATGACCAGCCACCAGCCGATGATCGAGCGGACCGCCAGGGCGATCACGGTGCTCACGATGTACAAGCGGTCGGCTGAGGGGTCGAGCAGCTCGCCGAGGCGGCTCTGCTGGTTCATCGCGCGGGCGATCTTGCCGTCCAGCCAGTCGGAGAGGCCGGCGGCAGCGAGTATTCCCAGCGCCCACCAGTCACCGGCGGCAGTCCGCACGCCGAGTACCAGCCACAGGAAGACCGGGACGCCGGCCAGCCGCGCGAAGCTGATCATGTTGGGGATCGTGAACACCCGCTGCTGCGGCGGGGCAGTTGGCCGGGTAAGCGTCATGCCGCTGCCAGCCGGCTTCTCGCCAGCGATGCCAGCCTGATGAGCCGCCTGACCCTCGCGCTCAGTCATCGTCCCGCATCTCGCTTCAGTCTCCCCGCGCCAGACGTTACGCGGTCAGCGCCTACGCCGCCACACCGGATCACGCGCCGCGAAGCGCCAGTGCCGTGCGCGGTGCACACTGGCCATGTGGACTTCAGGCCGGTGTTCGCGGCCACCGTCGCCGCCGCTCTCGCGCTCGCGGCCTGCGCGCCTGGCGCACCCAGCCGCCACGGCAGCGGGCATCCGGCCTCGCCTGGGCGCCACGCTACGGCAGTCAGCTCGCCGAGCGGCTCACCCACACGTCGGCGGTCGGGACCAGGCAGCTCTGCCGAGGCTGGAGCCGACACTCAGTGGACGACATACCACCATGATCTGGCCAGGACCGGGGTAGTCCTCGGGTTGCCGCAGGCAGGGCGCCTGTCCCGGGACTGGTCGCGGCATCTGGACGGCGCCGTCTACGGGCAGCCCCTGGTCATCGGGAACCGGGTCATCGCCGCCACCGAGAACGACACCGTCTACGGCCTGAGCCGGGTGACTGGCAAGGTCCAGTGGAGGAGCCACCTCGGCACCCCACTGCCGCTGCGGGAGCAGCCGTGCGGAGACATAAACCCGATCGGGATCACGAGCACGCCGGTGCTGTACCGCGGCTTGGTCTACGTCGTGGCGCAGGACGGGCGGACCAATCACCTGCTGGTCGGCCTGAACCCGGCGAGCGGCCAGGTGCGGTACGAGCGGGCCGTTCCCTCGCCCGACAAGCGGCCGTACTACGACCAGCAGAGAGGCGCGCTGACCGCCGAAGACGGCCGGGTGTACGTCACGTTCGGCGGCCACGCCGGGGATTGCGGACCGTACGAGGGCTCCGTCGTAGGAATGCCAGCCGCCGGTACGGGCCGGCATCGCCCGATCGTGCGTTACCTGGTGCCAAGCTCGAATCACGCCGGAATCTGGGCGCCAGGCGGCCCGGCGATCGGAAGCGGCGGGACGTTGTACGTCGGCGTCGGCAACGGTGACATCAAGGGCCGGTTCGACGACTCGGACTCGGTCACCGCCCTGACGCCTGGCCTGCGCAGGATCGGCGTTTTCGCTCCCAGGACGTGGCTGGCGGACAATCGGGGCGACCTGGACCTAGGCTCGATGACCCCGGCGCTGACCAGGAACGGGCAGATCCTGATGGTCGGCAAGCGAGGCACCGGGTACCTGCTCAACCCGCGCCATCTCGGCGGAGTTGGCGGCCAGCTAGCTCAGCTGGCGGTGTGCCCTGCATACGGCGGAGCAGCCGTGCTCCGCTCGGTCGTGATCATTCCCTGCGCAAGCGGGGGTCCGGCCGCGGTGTCCGTGCCGCCGGGCAAGCTGGGCGTCCTGTGGCACGGCCCGCGATCGGCGGTCGGCTCGCCGGTTGCCGGCGGAAGCGCCATCTGGGTTACCAACTACTACTCGGGCGTGCTCTACGAGCTGAACCCGGCCGACGGGCACGTCATGCACAGCATCAGGCTTCATACGGCGCTGCCGCACTTCGAGTCGCCAACGCTGTCCGGGCGGCTCGTCCTGGTCGGGACGCTGCACGGCGTGATCGCCGTGACGGGCGGCTAGCCCTGACAAGAGGGCCGCCCTCGGGCTACGCCGACTCCCAGAGGCTGGCGATCCCCTGGCCCACGCCTATGCACATGGTGGCCGCTCCCCTGCCACCGCCGCGGCGGCGCAGTTCGTGCAGCAACGTGGTCGTTATCCTGGCGCCCGAGCAGCCGAGCGGATGTCCGATCGCGATCGCACCCCCGTTGACGTTGACGAGGTCAGGGTCCAGCTTGAGCTGATCGAGCACGGCCACGGCCTGGGCCGCGAACGCCTCATTGACTTCGACCAGCGCCAGGTCGCTGAGCTGCCACCCGGCCCTGGCCGTCGCCTTGGTCATGGCAGGTACCGGGCCGATGCCCATGTAATCCGGGTGCACTCCAGCCGAGACCGAGCCCTTGTACCTGGCGAGCGGCTCGGCGCCGGTGGCCCGGATTGCCCGCTCGGACATCAGGATCAGCCCGGCCGCACCGTCGTTCAGCGGCGAGGAGTTGCCGCCCGTCACCGTTCCGCCGGAACGGAACGCAGGCCGCTTGGCGGCCAGCTCCTCGGCGGTCAGGTCGTCTCTGATGCCTTCATCCGCGCTCACCATCCCCGCCTGGCCCTGCACCGGGATGATCTCCGCGTCGAACCTGCCCGCGTCCCTGGCAGCGGCCGCGTGCCGGTGGCTGCGCAGCGCGAAGTCGTCCTGCCTCTGCCGGTCGACGCCGTACTTGTCAGCCACGTTCTCGGCTGTCTCGCCAAGGCTGATCGGCGGGTACATCTCGGCCATCCTGGGGCTGACCAGGCGCCAGCCGAGCCTGGTGTCGACGAGCCCCGCCTCGCGCGGGAAGGGCTCAGTCGGCCTGGGCAGGACGAACGGCGCGCGCGTCATCGACTCGGCGCCACCGGCAAAGCAGATGTCGGCGTCGCCCGCCGCGATCGCGCGCGCGGCTGAGCAGATGGCCTCCATGCCCGAGCCGCACAGCCTGTTGACGGTCGCGCCGGGCACCTCGACGGGCAGTCCTGCCAGCAGGACCGCCATGCGCGCGACGTTCCTGTTGTCCTCGCCGGCCTGGTTGGCGGCACCCCAGTAGACGTCGTCGATCGACTCAGGTTCGAGCCACGGATTGCGAGCCATCAGCGCGCTGATTACCTCCGCGCTCAGATGGTCGGGCCGGACGCTGGCCAGCGCGCCCTTGATCTTCCCGATCGGCGTCCTGCAGGCGTCAGCGACGAACACGGCGCTCATCGGCCACCTCCGGGGGTCGGCGATGTTGCTGCCTTCAAGCTACAAGCAGGAGTACAGCGCGTCGATGAGCGCGCGATTGCGCGGGTTCTGCCAGCGCGGGCCCATCTGGCCGGTGACGTAGCCGAAGCCGATGCCAGCCTGCGGGTCGCAGAAGCCGAGCGAGCCGCCAGCGCCGAAGTGGCCGAAGCCACCAGCGTTCGGGCCCAGCGGCCGTTCCGGCTGGGTGAGCTGGAAGCCAAGGCCGAATCTGGAAGGCCGGCGCAGTACCAGGTCGAGGCCGTGCACCTGCTCTGTCGTCGCTGCCGCCAAGGCGTCAGCAGAAACCACCCGCACGCCATCTATGGCGCCGCCTGCGGCCAGGGCGGTATAGACGCGCGCTACACCGCGCGCTGTTGCGTGCGCGTTCGCTGACGGCACCTCGGCGGCACGCCAGCCTGGCGTGTTGATCACGCCCGCCCCGGAGAAGCCGGCCGGGTTGAAGTAGGCGTTGTACTCCATGAGCGCAGAACCGCTCAGCATCGGCGGCTGGCCAGCCTGGTGCAGGCCCGGATGCGGCCAGTCGAAGCTCGCGACGCGGTGGTGCTCGGCCGCCGGCAGCCCGACATGCACGTCGGCGCCTAGCGGGCCAGCGATCTCGTCTCGGAGCAGGGCGCCGACGCTTCGGCCAGTGACCCGCCGCAGTACCTCGCCGACCAGAAATCCGAACGTGTTGACGTGGTAGCCGTGTGCCGTCCCTGGCTGCCACCATGGTTCTTCGCCGGCCAGGGTCGTGGTCATGAACTGCCAGTCCAGCATCGAGCCGGCCGGCAGCGTCCGCCTGATCGCCGGCAGCCCGGCTTGATGAGCAAGCACCTGCCTGACGGTCACCGCGTCCTTCCCGGCAGCAGCGAACTCGGGCCAGTAGTGCCTCACCGCGGCGTCACTATCGAGTTGCCCCGCGCCGGCTAGCTTCGCGGCAAGCAGCGCCAGGAGGCCCTTGCCGACCGAGAACACGTTCACCAGCGTGTCCTGCCGCCACTGCCGGGTGGCTTCGGCGTCGGACCAGCCGCCCCACAGGTCGCACACCTGGCTGCCAAGGACGGTGACGCAGATTGCCGCGCCGTTCTCGCCGCGGCTGGTGAAGTTCTCGGCGAAGGCCTCGCGAACCGGCCAGAACGCCTTGTCGCACGTCCCGTGGATCGGCATTGCCCGCTCTGCACGTCCCGTCAGCCTCGCGCGTGCCGCGCTACGCTGACCCGGTGGCACGCCGATTCGACACTATCCGCACCGATCGTCTTCTGATGCGCCGGTGGCGTGACGCCGATCGGGACCCCTACGCGGCGTTGAACGCCGACCCGGAGGTCATGCGATTCTTCCCGTCGGTCATGGACCGGGCGGCCAGTGACGCGCACGTGGATCGCATGGAGGAACGCTTCGAACGCCAGGGCTACGGCCTGTGGGCACTGGAGGTGGCCGCGACAGGCGAGTTCATCGGATTCACCGGGCTCAACCCGATGCCTGAAGGGGTTCCGGGAGCCGGAGGCACGGAGGTGGGCTGGCGGCTCGCGAAGGCGGCCTGGCACCGGGGCTACGCGACCGAGGCCGGGCGTGCGGCGGTCGGGGTCGCCTTCGACGGCGCCGGGCTGGCGGAGATCTGGTCGATGACCGCCGTGCTGAACGAGCCGTCGCAGGCGGTCATGCGCAGGATTGGCATGACGAGGTATGGCGAGTTCGAGCATCCCGCCATTCCGCTCGGGCACCCCGTGCGGCCGCACGTGGCCTACCGGCTGGTGGCATCCGCCTAGGGGCAGTTATCCGGCCACGCTGCGCTTGGCCTTTCCGGCCCGTCGCGATGCCGCCTCGTGAACGAACGCTGCGAGCGTGCCGAGCGTGGCCAGGGCGTCGAGGTTCAGGTCCTCGCCAGCGACGTCGACGCCGAAACGCCGCTTGACCTGCATGAGCAGCACCGTGCCGCCGAGTGAGTCCAGGCCGATGCCGTCACGAAGGAGCGGCGTGCTGGCGCCTGCGCCAAGCGGTTCGCTTGTGCCGGTGATCGTGGCCAGGATCTGGCGGAGCTCGCTGGTCACGCTTGCCAGGCCGGCCGCGCTGTCCTGGCTCGCGGGTGCGAGCCGGCCTGCTGGCTCACCTGGCGCGCTCATCCGGGCTCCTGCTGCCAGCGAGCCCAATCCGGCAACGCCGGTAGCGGCTGGCTCAGCGTCCGGAGGTAGATCGCCGTCCTGTTCTCGCCTGCGGCGCTGTCCGTGTCCTCGCCGGCGCGGAATCCGGCCGAGGTGAGCGCGATCCGCAGCGGCACGTTGCGCGGCGTGATCACGCAAGTTACCCCGACCGCGGTCACCGCGGCCGAACTCGCGGCCTGGCACAGCCATGCGAGCAGCGCGTCGATGACGCCGCGGCCCATCGCCCTGCACGACATCATCAGCTGCGGGACCTGCCAGGAACCTGAGTCCCTGTCAATCAGGCAGGCGCCGACTAGGCCGTCGTCGCCGAACCGGTCTGCTAGCCGGACGGTGATGAGCTGGTGCACGGGCGAGCCGAGGAAGTCGGCGAGCTCCGCTTCGCTCAGCTGCGCGCCGGTGGAGTTGAACTGGTGCGTGCGGACCGACAGCTCGTGCAGCCTGGGCACGTCGCCGAGGCTAGCCGGGCTGATCGTGACCTGCGTCTGGCAGTAGCGCAGGAAATCATCACGCGATCCGCCGAATGCCTTGGCCTCCTCGTGCCGGGTCCGGCGCTGCAGGTAGAGCTCCCCGCGTCGGCGCGCCTCGTCGGTGACCACCTGCGGGCTGAACAGCGGCCAGTTCACTGCCTGGGCCATGTCCTGCGGGGCCAGCACGAGGACCTCGGGCAGGCTGAAGGACACCTCGGCGCGCTCCAGCGCATCGTCGTCGACGAAGGCGACGGAGTCGGCTGCCAGGCCAAGTTCGGCCATGATCGCGGTAATCGCGGCCGACTTCGCGCCCCAGCCAGACTGGACCGCTGCGAACTCGTGGCCGGCCGCATGCTCGGCATGCCGCACGGCATCGGGCGGATTGCGGGTCGCCACTGCCTGCAGGATGCCGCGGCCAGCCAGGTCGCGCAGGACTTCCGCCATCACCGGGTCTGCCGGCGGTGGCTGGCCGGGCGACTCCAGGTAGGTCCCCGACAGCAGCGTGCCGTCCAGGTCCCAGACCACGCACTTGACCAGCGGGTCCTGGCGCTCGCTCACCCGGCCTCGCCTGGCGCCCGATCCTCGTCGTGACCGGCCAGGCCGCGGTTTGGGCCGGTCCGCTTCTCCATCGTGATGTGGGTCGCGGTGAAGCCGAACGCCCGGTAGAGCGCGCGCATGCCCACGTTGGCCGCGTTCACCTTGCCGGACAGGTGGGTGAATCCGGCGTCGTCGGCGGCCGTGAGGATCGCCGTCATGAGCCGCTCGCCCATCAGGCCGCGGCCTGGCACGTCGGCAACGGCGAGCGAGCGGAAGTTGCCGTAGCGCTCGCCGGTCAGCGAG
>JASHXW010000317.1 GCA_030043395.1 Streptosporangiaceae bacterium | reverse complement strand
ATGGGCGATGGCGGCGTAGGTCGGCGGTGACAGGCTCGGGTCGATGTCAGTGGAATTCTCTGGCCAGATCACGATGTCGGGCTCGGGGCGCAGTCCGGCCCGGATCTGGCGGGCAAGGGTGATGGTCGCCGCGGCATGATTTTCCGTCACGGTCGCAGCGCGGAGCTGGTCGGGCAGGTTCCTGCTGTGCGGCACGTCGCCCTGGATGGCAGCGACTTCCGCAGTCGGGCCAGGCCCGGTGGCCGGATGCCAGGCAAAGTTGCCGCCCAGAGCTACCAGGACGGCAGCTACTGCCAGGGCCGCGGCCGCAGGCCTGCGCCCGGCGTGCCGGGTACCCGGCTCGGTCAGGCGAGCCGGGCGAGCCAGGCGTGCCGCGCTGCCACCGAGAAGAGTGATTGCCAGGTACGCGACGCACGCGCCAGCCAAGGCCAGCAGGAAAGTAAGCACCGGCGGCCCGCCGATCGCGGCCCAGCCAGCTGTCGGCGCCCCCGCCTGGCTCATGGCGAGCCTGCCCCACGGGAACCCGCCCCACGGGAACCGGTCGTGCACGCCCTCCTGCGCCACCCACCAGCCGGCCACGGCGAGCGGCCAGGCTCGCAAGCGCAGCAGCGGGTGCAGCGCAAGCGCCAGGACACCGAAGATCACCGTCTCCGCCAGCGCAAGCCCGGCCCACGCATACCAAGCGACATTGACAACCCAAGAAAGAAGGAGAACGTAGAACGCCGCACCGCAGGTAAGCCCGAGGCCCAATGTCGCTGGCAAGCGCTTGCCCCACAGAGCCAGCACGAGCAGGGCCGGCCCGGCCATGGCAAGCGGCCAGATGCCGAATGGCGGGAAAGCGCCGGCCAGCGCGAGTCCAGCCGCGAAGGCCGTAACCAGCGACCACCACCGCGACACTCCGGCCCAGGCGGGTTTCGGCTCGGCCCCGGCCGACGAGGACTCCTGCAGCCGACCGCCATGTCGTATTTTCGCTAGACCATGGCCGGTCCTAGCGCCGATGCTGGCTAGGTGCATGAGGACATCGTGACGTTCACGCTCATCCGCTGGTGGCGGCTGCGGCAGGTTCGGCTGGTTCCGGGCTCGTGCGGCAGCCCGGCTTGTGGGCAACATGCTCTCCCGCGAGTTCTTGCGCAATCAAAGGACAACTGCTGCGAGCGTATCCGCGAACCGCGGCATGGAATAACCTGCGCCTTCGCCAAGTATCAATACAGGGCAGGGAGGAGCTTCAGGTGAGCCGACGCGGTTGGGCCATGTTCGCGGCGATGAGCGTGATCTGGGGCGTGCCCTACCTGCTCATCAAGATCGCGGACGGCGGAGTCTCGGTTCCGGTGCTCGTCCTGGCCAGGGTCAGCATCGGCGCTGCGCTGCTCCTGCCGCTCGCCGCCCGGCGCAAGAATCTCGCGGCGCTGAAGCCGGTGTGGCCGTGGCTCCTGATTTTCGCATTCGTGGAGATCATCCTGCCCTGGTTCTCCCTGTCCGAGGCAGAGCGCACGATCAGCAGCTCACTGTCCGGGCTGCTGGTCGCCTCCGTGCCGATCATCGTCGCCGTGCTCAGCATCGTGACCAGGACAGGCGACCGGTTCAGCCCGGTCAGGTGGGTCGGCCTGCTCATCGGCCTCGCCGGGGTCGCCCTGCTCGCCGGTCCCAAGCTGATCGGCTCAGGCGCGACAAGCGGCACCGCGAAGTCGGTCGGCGAGGTGCTCTTCGTCGCGCTGTGCTACGCGACCGGGCCGATCATCGCGAACCGGAAGCTCGCCGAGGTGCCGCCCCTGGTGATGACCGCCGCCTGCCTGGTGCTTGCCAGCGTGGTCTACGCGCCGCTCGCGGCACTGGAATGGCCGTCAGCGGTCCCGTCGGCGAAGGTGCTGCTGTCGCTCGCCGGCCTGGCTGTGCTGTGCACTGCGGCGGCGTTCATCATCTTCTTCAGGCTGATCGCCGAGGCAGGCCCGGCGAGGGCGACTGTGATCACCTACATCAACCCGGCCGTCGCCGTGACGCTCGGCGCGCTGGTGCTCAACGAGCGCGTGACGCCGCTGATGCTCGGCGCGTTCGCCACGATCCTGGTCGGCTCGGTCCTGGCGACCAGGCCGCCACGGCCTCAGCCCGGCCCGGATGCCGTGCCCGCCGAGCCGGCTCAGTTGACGCCCCAGAGCTCGCCGGCGTCGCCGTAGCAGTCCTCGACCACCAGGCCAGTTCCGCCGCCCTGACCGCGGTAATCGGCCAGGCACCTCCCGGACGAGCCGCTGATCAGCTCACCGCCAGGCCCCGGCACCCAGATCTCGTTCAAGTCAGTGGGCGAGCAGAAGTTGAGTATCACCGGCGTGCCGTCGGTGACGTCGCGGTACATCAGGACCGTTGACCCGCTGCCGTCCAGGCAGTACCCGTTGGTGCTGCGGATGGTCCCGGTGCTGCTCAGCGACCACTCCTGCGCCTTGCTGCCCTGGCAACGGGCGACTGTGACCTGGCTGCCGAACGCCGAGCTACCCGACGGAGCGTTCAGGCACAGGCCCGCTACCGCGGACAAGATCGACCCGGCTGGCAGCTTCCACGACTGGTACTTGCGCCGCTTGGTGTCATCGCAGCGGGCCACGCTCAGCCTGGCCGTGCGGCTCATGCTCGGCACCGCCAGGCACTCGCCGGTCGAGGCGCTCTGCAGGACGCCAAGGCCGCGGTAGCTCCAGCGCTGGCTCATCGACCCGTCACACCGGGCGAGGACGTCGCTGCCCGACGCTGGCGTGTCGGTGGACGGAGCCGAGATGACGCCACCTGCGCTCGCCGTGAGGCAGCGCCCGCCGTGGACGAGGCGGCCAGCGCCGCCCGGCCCGGGAGCCGTCCGGTAAGACCAGTCCTGACTGGCCGCAGCCGAGCACTGGGACACCCGGACGGGCTGGCCGCTTCCGACTCCCGCGTCCGCGCACATGTTCGTCGAGGTCAGGACCAGGTGCCCGGAGAGGGAGCTAGCGTCCTGCAGCGACGGCACGGTGACGATCGTGAAGTGGGTGACCCCGCTGGCCACGCCGTCCGTGGCGGTGACCGCGACCCGGTAGGCGCGCTCGCTGGCAGGCAGTTGCCCGGTGATCAGCGCATCGGTGGTGTGCGCGATGCCCCGGATAGTCAGCCCGGCAGGCAGCCCGCGCACCGTCCAGCGCAGCGAGGCGTTCGCCGCGCTGTCCAGCCCGGTGACCCGCAGCGTGAGCCTGGAGCCCTCGGCCCGGTCGGCCGTGCCCGGGTCGAGCACCGTCACCCGGCGGCGGGATCCGCTCGCGAAGGCGGCGGTGCCATCGGGCGTGCCAAGACCGGCCGGACCGTTATAGCCCGGGCCACCGTGGCACAGGTAGCGGCGGTAGGCCTCGCAGGTGCCGTTCACGCCGGACCGGACGTCGAACAAGCTGGCGGCGTGCAGGTACGGGTACTCGCTTGGGTAGGTGCGCGGCTGGGGAACCCCGGCGAGCGCGTAGATCGCGGTGATGATGGGGGTCGCCACGCTGGTGCCGCCGCTCTGGTTCCAGTCCGGCCGGTCCATCGTGGCTGCCTTGTAGCTGTCGTAGACGGCCACGCCGGTGACGGGATCGCCGACGGCGGCGACATCGTTCTCTGTCCGGTTCAGGCAGCCATCTGGCGATGACGCGTCGGCGCGCTGCCAGGACGGCTTGGCCTCGAGCGCGGAGCAGCCAGATCCGGTGCCCTCCGCGCCGTAGGCTGCCGCACCCCAGACTGACTCCGTCCAGCCTCGCCGGCCCGGAGCGTGCCGTAGCGCCGTTCCCCCGACGGCTGTGACGTACTGCAGGTCAGTCGGGAAGGCGGGTCCGTAGCCGGAGTCGCCGGAGGCGAAGTCAATGGCCACGCCGGGGTGATCGAAGTAGCGTGCGTAGCCGTCCTGGCTCAGGAACTCACCGGCCGCCCAGCTGTTCGAGACGTACCTGGCGCCCATCCGCACGGCGGTGTCCTCCGCCGTTCCGAGCGGGCCGAGCAGGTTCGTGCGCGCTTCGACGAGCAGGATGCGGCAGTGCGGGCAGAGCGCCGAGACCATGTCGAGGTCGATGGACTCCTCGAACGCCCAGTCGGCGTTCGGCCTAGGCAGGGGGCCGGCATGACCGTGCTCGTTGACGATCCGCAGGCAGCCACTCGCCGTGGAACATGCGCCCAGGTGAAAGTGCGCCCGGTACTTGGCCAGGTCCGCCGCGGCCCTTGGGTCGCTGAAGGCGTCGACGATCGCGACCGTCCTGCCCGCGCCGTCGCGGGCCGACGCGGCGGTGAGCTTGTAAGCGCTGCGCAGGCTGGCCGGGCTGTAGAAGCCGTTGTACGGGGTCAATGCCGTGGCTGGAGCGGCTCCGGCCGGCCCGGGCCGGGAGCTGTCGATGATCGACATGCACTCCGCCTGGCCGGGCTCGGATTGCGCCGGGCAGACGTAGTGCTCGTCGGCTGGCAGTGCTGCCCGGCGGACCAGCCCGAGGGAGCCAGGAAGGCCAGCGGGGCCAGGTGCTGGCCGCCCGGCGGCGGCCCTTCCCGCGGTGGCTGCCGCCCGGGCAGCCATGGCCGGCCCGGCCAGGCTGGCCATGCCCAGGCTGGCAAGTCCCAGGGCGACGGCTGCTGCGATCACTGGCCTGGTCAGGGATGCTGAGCGCACGCGTCCTCCGGTGCTGCTGCCTGGCGCGAAGCGCAACCGTCCTTTGCCTTATAACATGCTCGCTTCGATTGAGCGCTCGCATTGCTTGCTTAACGATTGAATGACGATTGCCCGCGCCGCACAATTCGCGAGCTATTCGCTTACCTGGTAGCGGCGCCCGCAAGCCTGCCCGCCCGCGGCCCGGACTGTCGGCGCCGCTGCTGCGAGTGGGTGCGCAGGGAGCCCCGCCGCTAGAATTGCGCAGGTGATCAACTCAAGGCGGCACGGTGATTGACCTCAAGGCAGCCCGGCAGGATCCGGACGGCTACAGGGCCGCGCTGGCGCGGCGGGGCGCCGCGGCGGACTTCGACAAGCTGCTCGCGGCCGATGCGAGCTGGCGCGAGTACACCGAGCGCGCCGAGTCCCTGCGGGCGGAGCAGCGCAGGGCCTCGAAAGGCCGCCCCGGGCCGGAGGAGCTAGTCCAGCTCAAGGAGCTGTCCAGCCGCATCGAGACCGCGCTGGCCGAGCAGGCGCTCGCGGCGCAGCACCGGGACGACATTCTCGCCCGGATCCCGAACCTGCCTGACCCGACCGCCGCCGACGGGATGGACGAGGAAGACGCCGAGCTGGTGCGGACCTGGGGTGAGCCCCCGGTCTTCGGCTTCGAGCCCAAGGATGCGCTGGAACTTGGCTCGGATCGCGGCTGGATCGACATGGCGCGCGGCGCCAGGCTGTCCGGCTCCCGGTTCGCCTACCGGTTCGGCGATGTCGCGGTCACCGAGAGGGCGCTGTACGAGTACGTCCTTGACAAGCTCAGGGGCAGGGGCTTCATGACGGTGCTGCCGCCGATCCTGGTCGGCGAGCGGGCGATGTACGGGACGGGGTTCCTGCCGACGGAGGAGTCGAACCTGTACCGGCTCGAGAAGGACGACTTGTACCTGACCGGCACCTCCGAGGTGGCGCTGGCCTGCATCTACGCCGACGAGCGGCTGGAGGCCGACGACCTGCCCGCCAAGTTCGCCGGGTTCACGACCAACTTCAGGCGCGAGGCCGGCGCGGCAGGCAAGGACACCAAGGGCATGTTCCGCGTGCACCAGTTCGACAAGGTGGAGATGTACGTCTACTGCACGCCGGAAAGCTCGCGTGAGATCCACGAGGAACTGCTTGCCAACGAAGAGGAAATAGCGCAGGAACTCGGATTGCCTTACCGCGTCATGAATATCTCGGTCGGCGATCTTGGCGCTCCGGCGGCGAAGAAATACGACATCGAGGCGTGGTTCCCGACTCAGCAGCGCTACCGCGAAATTACCTCCTGCTCAAATACGACTGACTATCAGGCGCGCCGGCTGAACATCAAATACCGCGGCGAGGGCAAGCTCGACTTCGTGCACACCCTGAACGGCACGGGGGCAACCGCGCGGGCACTGCTGTCGATCATGGAGAACTTCCAGGACGAGGGCGGCAAGGTGGCCGTGCCTGAGGTGCTCAGGCCGTTCGGCGCTCCGGCGGCGATCGGACGCCAGGAGTCCTAGCAGGCCGGCCGGACTCCTAGCAGGCCGGCAGCGGTCCCGGCGGGTTAGCCGCTGGCTGCTGCGCCTGCCATGGTGGCCGGGTCCTCGGGTGCGGGCTCATTCTCCGGACGGCGCCCAGTCACCAGGCCCGCCTCGGCGACGATCGACGCGGCCGTGATGCCCGTGAAGCCAGCCCTTGCGAGCATCGTCGTCCACGCGCCAATCGACACAGGCCGCTCCCGGACCCGGAGCAGGAAGCGGAAGCTGTTCTTGATGATGCGCCACCAGCCCCCGATGCCGCGGCCCGCCAGGATCCGGAACTTCGACCTGATGATCAGGCGATCGGAGCGTGTCCGGCCGCGGCCGAACATCATGTCCGCCAGGATCAGCGTGCCGCCCGGCCGCAGCCACTCGAAGGCCGCGGCGATGAGATCTTCCTTGTCCGCGTTGCGCAGGTGATGCATGGCGTAGCTGCTGACGACCACGTCCGCGCTACCCGGGGGCAGGCTCAGGGTCTGGATCGGCGTGGCGGCCACTTCGCTCGCGCTCAGGCCCCTGTCATGAGCGCGATCGGTGAGCTTGCCTACCATCCCGGCACTGGAGTCGACGGCAAGGACCAGGGCGCCGCTCTCGGCCAGCGGGAGCGTGAGCAACCCGGAACCGCAGCCAATCTCGATGACGTAGTCGCCCGGTCGCGGATTGGCTGCGGCGAGGACGGCGGCGGTTACCTTTTCCAGCCCCGTTGGCGGATGATGCTCCGAATTGTCCCGGTGCCGCAACAGGCCATTACGGGCCTTGATATCGACGGAATTGCTATTAATTACTTCATAACGCCTGACCTCGGAATCTGTCATGCGCCAAGGCTAGCAATACAGTCATCCGCCGAACCTTTTTTGGCACAACTGCTGTGCATCTTTAGCCATTACGTGACGATTTAATTCCAGCCGCGCCATTATGGTCGGCGGGCAAATCAGGCTATCCGGGTCCCGGCGAGCAGCGCGTTGCGCAGGTCGGGCAGCACCACCTCGGTGGAGACCAGCCGCG
>JASHXW010000316.1 GCA_030043395.1 Streptosporangiaceae bacterium | reverse complement strand
AAGCGCAGCAGGCGGCGGCGGAGGCGCAGCAGCAGTCGCAGCGCGCGCAGGCCGAGTACGCGCGGCAGACCGCGGTCGTCCAGGCGCAGTACAAGGCCGAGATCGACCGGGCCCAGGCGCAGGCCGGCCAGGCTGGTCCGCTGGCGGAGGCGCAGGCGCAGATGGAAGTGCTGGCGGCGCAAGCTGACCTGGCCAAGCGGCAGGCAGAGCTGCGCGAGCGCCAGCTCGTGAGCGAGGTCATCAAGCCAGCCGAAGCCGAGGCCGAGAAGGTCCAGATCCTCGCCAAGGCGGACGCTCAGCGGGTCACCTTGCAAGCTGAGGCGGCCGCGTCGCACAACCGGGTCGCCCTTGACCGGATGCTGATCGAGCAGCTTCCGCAGATCGTCAAGGAAGCGGCGGCCGGACTGGCGGGCTCGAACCTTAACGTGCTGAACGGCGCCGACGGCCTGAGCGAGATCGCCGCCGGCCTGGTCGCGCAGGGCATGACGATCCTCGACTCGGTCAAGAAGGGCCTCACCGACACCGATGGAGCCGCCAAGGCTGTCAGCAGCATTGCCGGCGGGTCTGGCGGTGCTGGCAGCGCGGACGAGGCCGAGGATGGCGACAGCGAGGAGGCGACGGCCTGACAGGGCCAGGCCTGGTAGGACCAGCTCGTCGCACTCTTCGCCGGCCGCGCCAGTAGCGCCGGGTCACGCGTTCGCTAATGCACGTTGTCCTGGCCTTCGTGCCTGTAAGGTAGCCAGGATCCCGCCAGATCGGATGAGAGCCGACGTTGAGTTCCGGTGCTGACCTGCAAGCCGTGATCAGTCCTGTCCCCCGTGAGGTCTGGGAGACGGTGCTGAAGTCCGACGGCGACGCCGTGGTGTCGCAGTCGCTGGCCTGGCGCGACTGCGTTCTCGACAGCGGCAAGTACGTGGACGCCAGCCGCCTGTATGAATTCGGCTCAGGCCATCAGGTCGTGCTGCCCCTGGTCCGGCGCCGGAACATGCCAGTTCGCCTGGCCGCCGTGGGATCCTGGCCTCGAGCATGGGGCGCGGGAGGACCGATCTGCGCAGACGGTCAGGTCACCGAGGGCCAGGCAGCAGCCGTCATGTCGGACGTGGCCAGCCTTGGCGCGGTCGTCACGGAGATCCGGCTCAGGCATGGAGCCAGCCAGGCCTGGCAGGGCGCGGCCGCGGGATTCACCTCCGAGCTGTCCCCATCGTGGGACCTGGACCTGTGCGGCGGGTTCGACGCGGTCTGGTCACGCAGGTTCCGCGGCTCGTTCCGCCAGGCAGTGCGCAAG
Source organism: Streptosporangiaceae bacterium (assembly GCA_030043395.1). The sequence continues at coordinate 10,400 of JASHXW010000316.1, read as the reverse complement.
GCGGAGCGCTCTGGCCTGGAGGTAGAGGTAGACCGCTCGGGCAGGCTGCTCGGCGAGTTCTGGGACTTGTACCGGTTGTCCATGGTGCGCTGGGCGCGGATGCAGCACGCGCCGGTATGGCTGACCAGGCGGCGGCTGGCTGCCGATACCAATCCCGGCAGGCTGGCAGTGGTCGCGAAGCATTTCGGCCAGGACTGCGCCACCTGGGTCGCCAGGTCCGGTGGCCAGCCGGTCGCCGCGATCATCGTGCTGCGGTTCGGCGGCTACGCCAAGTACTGGCGAGGCGCGATGGACAAGGAGGGCGCGAACAAGGTCCGGGCCAACGAGCTGCTGCACCGCCTCGCCATCGAGGAGGCGTGCAAGGAGGGGTACCGCTTTTACGACCTGGGCTTCGCCCGGCCAGAATCGCCGCTCGCCGCGTTCAAGGCCAAGTTCGGCGCTGACCTGCGCCCCACCCAGGTCTTGCGGGCCGAGCGCCTGCCTCTCCAGGCAATCGAGGAGGCCCCGAGGAAGCTGGTCAAGAAGGTGATCCGCTTCAGTGACAACACCTAGCGCGGTCCACCGCCCATGACGCGCCATCCGCACAGCGCAGCGTCCAGGGAGCTCACCGCTGACCGCACTGTCCCCGCACTCATGCTGAAGGTCGGCAAGTATCCGGTGCACTCAGGAGGAGTGGCCGTTATCCGCTCGCTAGGCCGCCTTGGCGTGCCCGTGTTCGCCGTCACCGAGCCCGGCATAAGCCCGGCTGGAGCATCGCGCTACTGCGCGGGCAGGTTCAGGTGGCGAGTGGCAGGCAGCGATGACACGGCGCAGATGGTGGGGAGCCTGATCGAGATGGGGCAGCGGATCGGCCGCCGGTCGGTCCTCATCCCGGTAGACGACGAGTCGGCAGTCCTGGCGGCCGAGCAGGCAGCGGAGCTGTCCGGCTTCTTCGTGCAGCCGCGGGTGCCCGCGGACCTGCCGCGAAAGCTCGCCAGCAAGTCAGGGCTGCACGTCCTGTGCTCTGAGCACGGCGTCCCGACGCCCCGGTCGGTCGTCCCTGCTTCGGCCGCGGAGGTGGCCGACCTGGCTGCCAAAGCCACCTTTCCCGTGGTGGTCAAGAACGCAGGCGTCTGGGATCGGCACGGGCGCAACCCGGTGGGCGCCTCGGTCGGCGGTTCATCCTCGGGGGCTCGGATGGTCGCCGATGCTGACGACCTGATCAAGCTAGTTCGAGCGGACAACCAGGAACCGGGATTCGTGGTCCAGGAGTACATCCCGGCCGAGCTGGCCGAAAGCTGGTTCGTGCACCTGTACTGCGACGCGGAGTCCAACTGCCAGGTCCTGTTCACCGGCATCAAGGAGCGGTCGTGGCCGCTGCGCACGGGCGTCACGGCTTGCGGCGTGGCGATCGCGAGCCCTGACCTCGCCGCCATCTCCGAGCGGTTCTGCAAGGCGATCGGATACCAGGGCATCGCGGACCTGGACTGGGTCAGGGACCTGCGCGATGGCCAGTTCAAGCTGGTGGACTTCAACCCCAGGGTCGGCAACCAGTTCCGCTGCTTCCAGACCGAGCATGGCGTCGACGTGGTGCGCGCGCTGCACCTGAACCTGACCGGCCGGGCCGTCCCGCCTGGTCGCCAGATCGAAGGCAGGCGGATCGTAGTCGAGCACATCGACATCCCGGCCAGGATCGCCCTGCGCAAGCTTCGCCGGGGAGAGGAGACCCGGAGTCGCGCGCCGGCACCGACCTCGACGGAGCTCGCGTGGTTCGCCGCTGACGACCTGCTCCCCCTCGCGGCAATGCTGACGCGGGTCCGCAGCCTGACGAAGATCATCAGACGCGGGCTGCGTGCTCGTTGAGGCGCGGTGCGAGCGGGCCTGCGATCACCAGCCCCGTGCCGCGAGAGGCCTGGGAAGCGGCGCTGAAGTCCGACAGCGACGCCGTCGTGACCCAGTCCCTGCCCTGGCGTGACTGCGTTCTCGCCGGTGCACGATATGCGGACCTGAGCCGGCTCTACGAGTTCCCGTCCGGACGGCAGGTCGTGCTGCCGCTGGTGCGTCGTCGTGGCGTGCCCACGGCCGCTGGCGTGGTCTCCTCGTGGCCGCGCACCTGGAGCCCGGGAGGGCCGATCTGCCCGGACGGCCCGGTCAGCGCGGCGGAGGCCACGGCAGTCCTTGCCGACGTGAGCGCGATGGGAGCGCTCGTGACCGAGCTCAGGCTCCGGCACGATGCCAGGGACGTCTGGCTGGCCGCGAACAAGTGGTTTCACGCCGAGGCGGTGCCCTGGTGGGTCATCGACCTCACCGGCGGAGCCGGTGAGGTCTGGGAACGCAAGTTCCGCGGCTCGGTCCGGCGTGCGATCAGGAAGGCGGAACGGTCAGGTGTCGAGGTGGAATCTGACCGCTCCGGCCGGCTACTGGAGGAGTTCGACGCGCTGCACCGCAAGACGGTGATCCGCTTGGCGCACTCCCAGCACATGCCGGTGTGGCTGACCAGACGGCGGCGCGCGGCCGATACCAACCCTCGGTTGCTGGCACTGGTCGCCAGGCACTTCGGCGCGGACTGCACGACCTGGGTAGCGCGCCATCAAGGCCAGCCGGTCGCAGCACGGATCGTGCTGCGCTCTGGCGCCTACGCCAAGGGCTGGCAGACAGCCATGGACACGGAGCTAACCGCCGGCCTGGGCGGGGTCAGCCAGCTACTTGACTGGCGCACGATCGAGGATGCCTGCGCGGACGGATACCGCTACTTCGAGCTGGGATTCGCGCGACCTGGCTCGTCGATCGGCGACTACAAGAAACGGCTCGGCGCCGACTTGCGGTACAACTCCACGTTGCGCGCCGAGCGCGTGCCGCTCCGCGCCGCCATGAACCTCCCAGCCGAGCTTGCGAAGAGAGCCATCGGCTTCCGGGACAACATCTGACCCGCGGCGTGCGGGTGCGAAGTGTGCACCACTTACGAAGTTCGCGCCCTGATCACGGAACGGCGGTCATGGCACGGGTGCCCGTGCCGCCCTGCGATAGCTCAGCAGGCCGGCCGCCACCCCCCTGGCCTCGGTCAAGGCCAGCCGGCCGCCGGCCGCGCCGAGCTGGCCATCGGCGGTGGCGCGGCGCATCCGCCGCAGGAACAGCCCGGCCTGGGCCATGCCCGACCTGGCGAGCGCGGCCCGCAAGTCCGGGTTGGACAGGTGCTTGGCCAGGTACGCGCCGAGACCGTGGCCGTAGGAGTAGGTCTGCTCGCCGAGTGCGTGCGGGTCGGACCGGTGCCGGTGCCAGACGAACGCCGACGGCAGGAAGCAAATCCGGTGACCGCTCAGGATGATGCGCAGGAACATGTCCAGGTCCTCGCCGCCGAGCCCGGGCGCGCCCGCGCCGAGCAGCGGGTCGAAACCCCCGACTCCCTGCACGACGCTGCGACGGACGGCAAAGTTCGCGCCGGTCCCGAAGACGCCCGCGCAGAACGGGTAGAGCCTGGCCGGGTCCCGGTGGGCCCCCAGGTCGAACCTGCGCGGCTCGGACACCTCGCCCCATGAATAGCGGGAGTCGAAGTAGCGCTCGGAGCCGGTGTCCAGCGAGCCAGCCGCGACGAACCCCGTGACGCAGGCGGCCCCGCGATCAGCGTCGAATCCGGCGACCAGGGCGGCCGGCCAGCCTTCGTCGACCATCGCGTCGTCGTCGGTGAAGCCGACCAGGTCATGACGTGCCAGCCTCAGGCCATGATTCCTGGCGCGAGACAGTCCTGGCCGCGGCTCGCACGTGTACCTGATCCGGGGATCTCGCCCGGCCAGCTCGGTGACCAGGGCCATGGTCTGGTCAGAGTCCGGCGCGTTGTCCACCACGAGAATCTCGAGCGGAGCGTAGGCGACCTGGCCCATGACCCGCAGGCATTCGGCCAGGCCGGCGGTGCGGTTCCTGGTGCAGACGACGATCGTGATGCCAGTTCCGGATTGCGGGCTGAACCTGCGCGGGCAGGCGACGCTGGCCGCCCACTCGTCCCGCAGGTCGGCGGCGGCGACGATGGTCGGGGTGCTCAGGGCGCCGAGAATGCCAAGCGCGCCAAAGGCGCCAGCGGACCTGGCGGCGGTGGCGTCGAGCGCCATGTGACGATCGATCGCGTCGGCGAGAGTTGCCTTCGCAGCGAGCTGTACCCGATCCCTTAGCGCCTGTCCTGCGTGCAGCGGGACCGTGACGAAACCGAGCGGCGCGCCGTGCAGGCACACGAGCACGCGGGCCTGGTGCTGGTCGGTCCTGGCCGGGCCATTGAGTCCCGTGACGTCGTCGATGCCGTCTAGCTCCAGCGACCCGACCCAGATTGAGCCTGCGGTGGTCAACCGTCACCCGCCTGCGCTCCGGGTGCTGCCCGCCGGGCAGACAGGGGCAGCCACCGGTGCCGGCGTGCGCCGCCGACAGCAAGCCCAGCGAGGCTGAGCCATGCCTCGGCCTGGAACAGCGTCATCGGGTTCCACAGGTGCGCCCACAGGAATGTCGTCGCCACCAGGGTGAGCACGGCGATGCTGAGGATCATCGGCAGCGTGGCTTGCGCCCAGCCTGCGACCCGGCGCCAGTTGGTCACGATTGCCCGTCCTGGCACGAAGAACGCGAAGCCCAGCGCGAGCAGGGCGCGGGGTGCCCCCGAGTGCCCGGTGTCGACCAGCACGATCAGCCCGACTGCCAACGCGGCTGCGAGCACGTCCAGCGCATCGGAGAGTTGTGATTCGGGCTCCGCCCCGGGCTGGCCGACCTCATGCAGTTGCCCCTCCGCATGCTGAGCCGACTGCCGAGCCGGCTTATCAGGGGCGCCCATTGTCCCAGTCTCTCGAATAATCTCCGGATGCGCAGGCTCGATGCCTATACACAGAGCAACCTCATAAGTGGATATGCGCATCGGCCAATTGCCGACGATCAGGGCTGTTACACTCGGCCCGTCCTGCCGTCGCGTGCCGCCCCGAGGAGCAACAGGATGCTGGCCCAGGTTAAGCCACGGCTGATCATCGTGGTCGCTGCGCTGGTCGTGGTGTCCGGGCTGGTCGGCTGGGGCCTGCATACGCCAGCCGGAAGTAAGCCGAAACCGCGGAAGATCCAGCAGATCAGCTATCCCAAGCCGCTCCCGAACCCGCTGACCCTGCTGCACGTCCCTACCCTGGGTAAGGGCTGGAAGAGCGTCTTCAGCCAGGGTTTCCCCGGCAAGAAGCTGAACACCAAGATCTGGGGGACCTGCTATCCCTGGCAGGCAGATCCCGCCAAGGGCTGCACCAACTTCGGCAACAGCAACGAGTACGAGTGGTACTTGCCGACGCAGGACATCGTCTCCGACGGTGTGCTCAACCTGACGGCGAAGCGCGAAATTACGCACGGATTTACTAGTACCGGCGCGCCGAAGACGTACTATTGCCGCTCTGGCATGGTGACCAGTTACCCCAGTTTCAAATTCGAGTACGGCTACGTGCGAGTCGTTGCCTGGGTGCCGGCGGGGGCCGGCTTGTGGTCGGCGATCTGGCTGGCCGCCGCCAACCTGAAGTGGCCGCCCGAGATCGACCTCGTCGAGCACTGGGGCGAGCCCTATCCGCTCACTGGGGTGTACTACCACCCGGCGCATGCCCATGGCCAGAAGGTGCACCTGTCGCCGGCCGAGAACTCCCTCCTGCAGAGCGGCTGGCACACCTACAGCTTGTCCTGGACCAAGAACAGGGTCACCTGGTTCATCGACGGGAAGGCGGTCATGACCGCCGCCTACGCCTCGCCGCATCAGAAGATGTACCTGATCATGAACCTGGCTGACTACAAGCACCCGAAGAGCACCTGCTTCGGCGAGGTGCGGGTCAAGTCAGTCAAGATCTGGCAGCAGACGAAGTAGTCCGCGCGCGGGAGCGTGCGGCCTGGTCCGGTGCCTCGACGCGGGTCGGGTCCGTCCAGTCGAAGTCGTTGTGGTTGTACCTGGACGGATGCTTGCCCACGATGTCGTCGCCGTCGAGGTAGGACCAGGACGGGTCGGGCACTTCCCAGTTGCCGTAGGTGGTGCGCAACTCGAGTGCGTGGTCGGCGTGCTTGAGCCAGGTCCTGCCGAGGAACGAGAACGACTCGGTGGGCTGGTCAGGCAGCCAGGCCTCGATCTCGGTCACCTCGGTCAGCTTCAGGTCATACAAGTGGTAACGCAGCCGTCCGTCCTCCGGGAACATGCGGAAGAACTCGAACCTGGCGCCGCGGCGGGTGACCGTCAGCTCGGTCACCTGGCCAGCGTCGTTGACGAAGCGGCGATCGGGCTTGAAGCCGGCACGCATGATGGCAGGCATGGCACCGACGAGGCGGTCGAAGTCGCCGTCGGCAACCGCGAAGTCCGCGTCGAGGCAGTCGTGCGGCAAGATCGCGCCCTCCCGCGCCCAGCCAAGAAGCAGCCCGCCCCAGACCCAGTAATGCCCGTCGAGCTCGGTCCCCGCGATCGCGTCGTGCAGGTCGCGCAGGTCAGCGGCGAACCGCTCGACGCGGCGCGAGCGGACCGACGGGAACCGGCAGGTCGCCTCGGCGAATCGGCCGACAGCGAGCCGCCGCATCCGGAACGCGCTGACCTTGATCATGATGCCGGCCATTCTGCTAGCGGCGCCATCGCCTTCAGCAGCCGGTCGTTATCGCCCTGGGTGCGGACCGCGAGCCTGATCCGCGGCCGCCTGTCCGGGTACTTGCCCGAGACGTCCTTGATCTCGATCCGGTCGCTGGCCAGCAACTCGGCGCGCAGCCACGCGGCCATTGCCTGGTCTTGTCCGGCGAGATCGCAGAGCAGGAAGTTCGCCGCGCTGTCGTGCACTCTGGTTACCAGCGGATGCTCGGCAAGCAAGCCAGCGAACCGAGCCCGCTCCGCGACTGTCAAGGCGATGGAGCGGTCAAGCTCGGTGCGGAACTTCACGGCAAGCTCGAGGAAGTACTCCGCGAGCGAGTTGACCCCCCAGATGGGCATGAGCTCGCCCAGTGCGCTCCGCAAGCCGGCATTCGCCGTGTACACGTAGCCCAGGCGCAACCCGGGCACGCCGAGTACCTTGCCCAGGCTGGTCAGGACCGCGACATTGCCCAACGGCTCGGCCTCAAGCATCCCGACCAGGGACGGCTCCCCGCTGAATGGCAGGAACGACTCGTCGACCAGGAACATCGTCCCCGGCGTGCGGACCGCCAGCTCGTGGATGAACCCAGTAGGCACGGTGGCGCCTGACGGGTTGTTCGGGTTGACCACGACCAGCAAGTCGGCCTCGCGGGCCCGCGATTCGATCTGCGCGGTATCGATCCCCGGCCGGTCGTCGTAAGTACTGGCCCCGGGGAAGCACCGCACGTACTCCCCGAAGGTGGGCGCCGGGATCGCGACTCGCTTACCTCGGTACAGCTGCTGCAGCATCGGGTACACCTGCGAGGCACCAGCCAGCAGGTGCACCCTGCTGGCGTCGCAGCGCAGGAAGTACGAAGCCTTCTCGTCAAGTACTGGCTGCGCTGACCCGTAGCCGGTGATCACGTCAGGCAGGGCGTGCCGCAGCGCCGCGTGCATCGCCTGCGTCGGGAAGTAGGCGTTGCGCGGCAGCGAGAAGTCCAGCAGGTCAAGCGACCAGTGACCGCCGAAGGTGCGGTCAAGCAGGCCGGGACGCCGGTCAGGGTCGAAGGCGAACTCAGCGACCGCCAGGTCGTTCGGGTCGTCGACTTCGACCCAGTCCGACTCCCTGACCAGCTGCGCGGCTATCCGGTGCGCGGGGATGTTGGCGAGCATGCCGAGCACCAGCTCGTAGTAGCAGTTCGCGTCGACATGATTGGCGTAGGCGCTCACCATCGGGCGCAGCGTCCCCGTGCAGTAACTCCAGCCGAAACGGTAGATGTTCAGCGTCTTGAGCATTCCGCTGTAGTTGAAGTCCATGCCCTGGCTGGTCGTGGGGAAGACCTGGCTCACGTACCCGCCGTCGGTGACGACGACCGTGCCGTCCATCCCGGTCCGGTAGTGATCGACGAGGGCAACGTTCGGCCCCGGATGACTGATCAGCTCGGTGATGACGTGCTGCTCGAACAGCAGGTCGCACTCGATCAGGATCACGTCGGCCTCGTAGTCCAGGCTCTCCAGCGCCATCGCGAGCGAGACGACGTTGTTGGTCTCGTCGTATCGCTCGTTGTGCACGAACCGGACGGGCACGCCAGGGTACCTGTCAGCTATGAAGGCGGTGATGTCCTGCCTGCGGTACCCGGTGACGATCGTGATCGGGCTCACGCCAGCCGCCAGAAGGCTGTCCATGGCCCGCCCGAGGATGGTGCTGCCGCCGATCTCGAGCAGTGCCTTGTGGCACCTGCGCGAGAGCGGCTCCATTCGCCTGCCACGACCCGCCGTAAGTATTACTGCCTGCATGCACCATCCGCCAAGATTTGCGACTAGGGACCGACTGTAGCTGCAATGCAGGTGCCTGATCGGGAGATCAGCTAATCATGCGATAGGTCCCAGGCCGGGCCTACGCGGACAGGTGCTCGCCGTCGTACCGGGTCTGCGAGCGCGGCGGTCAGCCGGTCGAGCGCTGCAACAGTGTGCGCGCTGACGACGGCATCGCAGTGCGGCCATGCGGCCGCCATGCCGCCCGCCAGTGGCTGGTACGTCGAGCTCTTGGTCCGGGGGTTGACCCAGACGATCCTGTACGCGACCAGCGACAGCCGCTCCATCTCCCGGCGCACCTGCTCGGGATCCCCGGTCTCCCAGCCGTCGGAGATGATCACCACCACCGCGCCACGGGCCATGCCTCGGCGGCCGTAGAGGTCGTTGAACTCCTTCAGCGCTGCGCCGATCCTGGTCCCGCCGAGCCAGTCCGGCGCCGCCTGGCCGGCCATCTGCAGGGCCGGACCCGGTGCGGTCTTGCGCAGCACCGGCGTGAGCCGGGTGAGCCTGGTGGCGAACGTGAAGACCTCGGCGCTGGCCCCGCCTGCCGCGCAGTACAGCAGCTGGATCATGGCACGGGCATAGGGCTCCATCGAGCCGGAGATGTCGCAGAGCACGACGAGGCGCCGCGGCCTGCTGGCCGGGGTGCGGCCGATCAGCCGGAAGGCATCACCGCCCGTGCGGCGTGCCTGCCGCAGCGTCGCGCGCATGTCCATGTGCCGGCCCTCCGGCCGACGTCGCCTGCGCCGGGAGGTCCGGGCGGGCACGGCGAGCGTCAGCGTGCGCATCGCGCGCGCGACAAAGGAAAGCTCCTCTGCCGACATCTCGGCGAAGTCCTTGCCTGCCAGCCGCTCGGCGGCAGTTCCGAGGTAACGATCCTCGGCCGCTGCCTCGGCATCGTCCGCTGGCTCGGCGTCGTCGGCCAGGGCAGTCACCGGCTGTGGTGCGGCGTGTGCCCGCGCCGCCTGGGCGGCCTGCGCGAGCAGGTCTTCCGGCGACCTGTCCGGCGGCTCGAGTGCCCCCGTCACCTGAGCGCTCACGGCGGCAGCGGGCCCGCCAAGCTCCGCGAGGTCGCTGAAGACCTGGTCGAAGACCGCCCGCAGGATCAGCGCCTGGTCCCTGCTCGACACCAGGGTGGCCAGCGCGCACTGGTACAGGGCCGCGCGCGTGGCTGGCCTGGCCACCGTGACGGCGGCGGCGAACCGCTCGCACCGGCCGGGCCCCACGGGCAGCCCGGCTACCCGCAGCGCCGCGCCGAACCGGGCGCTGATCTCGGCAAGGTCGTCAGCCATGCCGGCCAGCCCGGGGCAGCCGGGAACCCGCGCGGCGCTGCGCAGCGTGGGCTGGCTGTGCTGAACCTGCGGCCATCAGGCCGAGCTGTCCTGGCCGATCAGCGCGGCGAATCCGGTTCGCCGCGCCAGCGCGAGATCTTCGGAGTACTTCAGGACCGCGCCCGCGGTTCGCTCCGCCGTGGCCGCGTCCAGCTCGGTGGCACCGAGCACGCGCAGCGCGGTCGCCCAGCTGATCGCCTCCGCGATGCCCGGCGGCTTGGCCAGGTCAAGCTCCCGCAACCGGGCGACTCCCGCGGCTACCTGGGCGGTCAGCGACTCAGCGGCTGCCGGAACCCTGCGGCGGATGATAGCTGCGACCCGCCGCACGTCCGGGTAGTCGATCCAGTGGTACAGGCACCTGCGCTTCAGCGCGTCATGCAGGTCCCTGGTCCGGTTGGAGGTCAGCACCACCACCGGCGGGTAGGCCGCCCGCCGTGTTCCCAGCTCGGGAATCGTGACGGCGGCCTCGGCGAGGAGCTCGAACAGGAAGGCCTCGAACTCGTCGTCGCCTCGGTCCACCTCGTCGATCAGCAGGACCGCCGGACGCGGTCCAGGGTGATCAAGCGCGGCCAGCAGCGGGCGCTCGAGCAGGTACTCGTCGCTGAACAGGTCGGCCTCACGCGGAGTCTCGCCCCTGGCTTCCGCGAGCCTGATCGCCAGGAGCTGGCGCGGATAGTTCCACTCGTACAGCGCCTCGGCGGAGG
>JASHXW010000315.1 GCA_030043395.1 Streptosporangiaceae bacterium | reverse complement strand
CAGGGGACGAGCTCCGGGCACGCCTGCCGCACCTGCGACGCCTGTGGTGCCGGCCGCAGCGAGCAGAACCCCAACCGCGACACCTCGCGTCATGCGAACTATGAATCGAGTCATGATGGCGTCCTCTCTATTCGTGGCGTCGGGTTTCTCGGTTGGGTCGGGCCTGGCTTGTCATCGAAAGCGAGCGACCGGCGGGTGCCGTCATGATGGGCGGACTCATTGCTTTGCCGCGCGCGTCGTGATGATCACCGGATCGCCGTCGGCGTTGAATCCGGCCGCCCAGCACGCCGCGCTTGTCGGGCAGGAGATGGCGCTCAGGAAAGCGACCACGCCAGGCAGCGACTGGGATTTCCAGGTACGGCCACCATCGGCAGTAGCCACCATGACCCCTTCGTAGAGGGAGTATCCCGCTGCCCGGCAATCGCTCTTGGTCGCGCAGGCTATGGCGGCAAGGGGGCCCACCTTGGGCATGCGCGCCAGCTTCCACGTACGGCCGCCGTTCCCCGTGGCGACGATGGCGCCCATTCCTGTCGCGAGCTGCCCGGCCGACAGGCAGTGGCCATCGGCCCGGCAGGATAGGCCGCTGAGCTGGCTGACCCCAGCCGGAAGCGCAAGCGACTGGGACTTCCAGGTGCTGCCCCCATTGCTGGTCGCCAGGACCTCCGCCTGACCAGTGACCGTCTGCCCGCTCGCCCAGCACTGGCTTCTTGTCGGGCAGGAAACGCCCGACAGGACGCTGACTCCCGCGGGCAGGCGCTGTGACTTCCACGTGCGCCCGCCGTTGATCGTGGCGATGACAACCCCGGTACCCAATGCCGACCGCCCAACCGCCCAGCAACGTGCGCTGTTCAGGCAGAACACGGAGTTGAGGGTTCTGTGCGCATCGCCGCGTGGCAGGACCTGAGATTGCCAGGTGTGCCCGCCGTTACTCGTGGCCACCACGACGCCGGCGCCTGCCGGAGATTGGCCTACTGCCCAGCAATGGCTCGTGTCCGGGCAGGATGCGCCTTCCAGCTCGCTGATCTTGGGCGGGACAGCCTGGAACTTCCACGTGGCGCCGCCATTCGTAGTCGCCAGCACGACTCCGGCGAGCAACGCGGACTGTCCTACTGCCCAGCAGTTACTGGTGGAAGGGCAGGATATCGCGCTAAGGAAGTTGATCGGATCCGTGAGTGGCGATCCCCAGTTCGCGCCTCCATCGCTGGTTGTTAGTGCGACGCCGTCCGACTCAGCGAAACCAACGGACCAGCAGCGAGCCGTGCTTTGGCAGGACACCCCGCCGAGGTAACCGACCGCAGGGGGATTGGCCTGGTCCTGCCAGGTTCGGCCGCCATTGGTCGTGGCCAAGATGACTGCGCCTCCGCCCAGGACGTCCCCCACCGCCCAGCAGTCAGCGCTGTCGGGGCACGACACTCCGCCTAGGTAGTTGACCCCGCCGGGAAGTCGCTGAGACTTCCACACCAGGCCGCCATCGGCAGTGACCAGCACCATCGGGCTGCCGGACAAGGACTGGCCGACGGCCCAGCAATCCGTGTCGGTCGGGCAGGACACGCCGTTCAGACCGCCGGCCCGGCCAGGCACTAGCTGCGAGGTCCAGGCCTGGCCGCCATCGGTCGACGCCAGAACCACCGCGGCAGCTGACGACGACAGTCCCACCGCCCAGCAATCGGATCCGGTCGGGCAGGACACTCCGGTCAGGCCGTCCGTCCCGGCAGGAACCGGCTCCGATGTCCACGCCTGCCCAGCGTCGCTTGTCGCCAGGACAACTCCTGAACCGGACTGCGACTGTCCTACCGCCAGGCAATCTGAGTCCGTCGTGCACTGCACGCCAGACAGAGGGCCGGTCCCGGCAGGAACCGGCTCCGATGACCACTCGCGCCCGCCATCGGTCGTCGCGAGAACCTCCCCGGCGCCCGACCGCGACTGCCCGACCGCCAGGCAGTCCAGCTCCGTCAGGCACTGCACCCCGGCTAGAGTGCCGGTCCCGGCAGGAACTGGCTGCGACTTCCACTTCTGTCCGCCATTGCTCGTGGCCGCCACAACGCCGGCCCCAGACCCGGATCGCCCTACTAGCCAGCAGTCCATGGCCGTCGGGCACGACACGCCGTTAGCGGTCTTGCCCGGCAACGTCGGAACGGCGTAGGTCTTCTGGACGCGCCAAGCAGACGCCGTTGCAACGCTGTTTGGGTTCGGCTGTTGTGACGCGTAGCCAACACCGATGCCCGCACAGCCCACCGCTAGTCCGGCCAGGAAGGCAGTCGCCGAGCTCAGTCGGCGGCACATGCTCGCACTCATGGCATCGGCCTCGTCCTCCGCCATACCAACTGGCCCGCGCGACGCCCCGATGCGGTGAGACGAACCTTCGCCACACGTTCCTCCAGCAGGCTCACTCTTCGACCGAGCTTGGCTGGTTTTGCCCCGAAGCGTATGGGCCTTGTGGAGAGAGTAGAGGCAAAGGTCCGCGATGGCCAGAGAAAGGAAGAAAGTCGCCGATCTCCATTCGCGGCCTGGCGCGGGCCACAGTCAGCTCGTGATCGGTTACTCCGATTACCAGGCGGCGGTGGTGAGGTTGGCTGGCCAGGGGATGGGGGTGTAGTGCTGGCCGACGTAGATGCCGGCGCCGCGGTTGCGGGGTCCGGCGCCGATGACGATCAGGGTGGCGCCGGTCCGGCTGGCCCAGGGCACTTGCTCGTATGCGGCGGTGACCCGCCGGGTGTTCACGA
>JASHXW010000314.1 GCA_030043395.1 Streptosporangiaceae bacterium | reverse complement strand
AGGCCGCCGTTCTGGTAACCGATCTGCGGGCCATTCTGAGCCCCGCCGTTCGGATACTGCGCTGCTTGACCAGCGCCGTTCTGCGCGACGGCGGAGTAGCCGCCCTGGACAGCACCGCCCTGGACAGCACCGCCCTGGACGGCACTGCCCTGCGCCTGACCGGATTGCAGCTGACTCGGCTGCGCGAGACCGGGCTGGCCGGATCCGGCCTGGGCCTGCCCGGCAGATCCGGACGGCGCAGCGGAGCCTGCTACTGCCGGGCTGCCCACTCCGCCGTTGTACCCGGAGCCGTTCTGGTACGACCCGGCCGCGCCACCGCGCTGCTGCGCGCCCGTGGCTTCCAGCGGTCCGCTGGGCTGGCCGACTGAGCCAGGTACCTGATAGTCGGGCGGGGACTGGATAAGCCCGCCACCGTTGTACGGCTGAGCGCTGGCGCGGTAATCGGATCCTGGCGGGGCCGGGTAGACCGCGCTGGAGGCCGGCAGCGCGGCAGCGGGAAGGCCGTTGTGCGCCATCACGCCGGTCAAGGATCCGCTGTCCCCTGCCCCGCGTGCGCCATAGGCCACGCCGGAGTACCGATCGTCCGGCACCGGTGGCTCGGCGCCCCGGACCAGCTCGCAGAATGGACGCAGGTGCACGCCGGAGATTTCGACGATGTCGTCGCACTCCTGGCGAAGCGGCTGCGGAATGGTCCATCCGCCGTCTGAGGCGATGTGCAGGATAACCACGCGCAGGCCAAGGTCCTGTACCTCGGCGACTATCTCGGCGAGATGCTCGTCCGCGCCAGCGATGAAGGCATCGCAGATCGCGCCGCTCTTGGCCAACGTGACAAGGTCGCGCCGCAGCTGGCTCTCGATGCCCTCGCGCCTGCCAGGGCGAGCGTTCACCAGGCGGAGCTTGAGCCCGGGCATCTCGGCCAATGCGTCATGCTCAGCGGTACGGCCTTCTGCTACCTCGTACCAGTAGCAGCGCAAAACGGGCAGCCCGGTCCGGTCGCGGGCAAGACCGGCCATTAGCTTCAGCAGGCCCGCATGATCCCAAGAAACGGAGTCCCTGCGGCGTGTGCCATGAACGGCCATAGCGCCATCTGCCAGGGCATAGCCTGCATCGACGAATAGCGCACAGCGATCCACGCGACACCATCCTTTCCCTGAAGCCAGACGTTACCAGCGCCTAGCGGTCTCTGTTGTCCAATAGCGCAGATCACAGGCTCACCGGACGGGTCCTGCTAACTGCGTATTCAACGGGCGTTTTCGTAGCTGCGCGCACGTCCGGACGGGCTCTCCCGGCGCTCCGCGACCTCGTCTACGCGACTCCAGACGGGGGCAGGCACGACGATCGTTATCATCTCCGTCGATCTCATCCGAAACTTCGCTTATACGAAGGTACCAGCGCTGTTACTGTGCGTAGCCCGCCTGTCGCGGCGAGGCGACCGGCAGGGCCGACGGTAGGGTGGCTCACGTGACGGACCGGACGGAGCTCTTGGCCGAGATCAAGGCCAAAGCGGTGATACACGGGCTAGTGACGCTGTCCTCGGGCGAGCAGGCCGACTGGTACATCGACCTGCGCCGGGTGCTGCTCGACGGCCATGCGTCCCGGCTGGCCGGCCGCGTGATGCTCGACGTGACACGCGACCTGAAGTACGCGGCCGTGGGCGGTCTGACGCTCGGCGCTGACCCGGTGGCTGCCGCGATGATGCATGCCGCGACCGAGCATGGCAGGGCACTGAATGCGTTCGTCGTGCGCAAGGAAAGCAAGTCGCACGGCATGCAACGCCGGATCGAGGGCCCTGACGTGGCCGGCCTGCCGGTGCTAGCGGTGGAGGACACCTCGACGACCGGTAACTCCGTGCTCAGCGCCGTCGATGCCCTGACCGAGGCCGGCGCGGACGTCGTCGGCGTCGCGGTCGTGGTGGACCGTGGCGCCCGGGCAGCGGTGCAAGAGCGCGGGCTGCCCTATATGGCCGCGTTCGACCTGCCTGAGCTCGGCTTGGGCTAACCGCGGCAAGCTCCACGGTCCCTCTCAGCCTGGCGCCGCGGACCTGACCCGCCCCAGCCGACGGCCACCGAGTTGACCGCCCCCGCACCTCTTCGGCAGCCGAGCGCACCGGGGGATACTAGGGGCGCGCACATCTGAGGAGAGGAAGCGGCCGTCATGCCCATCGCGACACCAGAGATTTACGCGCAGATGCTCGACCGGGCGAAGGAGCAAGGGTTCGCGTACCCGGCGATCAACGTGACCTCGAGCCAGACCCTCAACGCAGCCATCCGGGGATTCGCCGAGGCAGGCAGCGACGGCATCGTCCAGGTGTCGACAGGCGGCGCGGAGTACCTGTCGGGCGCCGTCAAGGACATGACGACCGGGGCGGTCGCTCTGGCCGAATTCGCGTGGACGGTGGCGGCCAAGTTCCCGATCAATATCGCCCTGCATACCGACCACTGCCCCAAGGACAAGCTGGACGGCCTCATGCGCCCGCTGATCCAGATTTCCAGGGAGCGCGTTGCCCGCGGCCAGGAGCCGCTCTTCCAGTCCCACATGTGGGACGGCTCGGCGGTCCCGCTTGAGGAGAACCTGGAGATCGCATCCGAGCTCCTCGACCAGTGCGCGAGTGCCAGGACCGTGATGGAGCTGGAGATCGGCGTGGTCGGCGGCGAGGAGGACGGCGTCGTCGGGGCGATCAACGAGAAGCTCTACAGCACGCCCGAGGACGCCCTCGCCACGGCCAAGGCGCTCGGGCTAGGCGAGCGGGGGCGGTACATCCTGGCTGCCACCTTCGGCAACGTGCATGGCGTCTACAAGCCGGGTCACGTCAAGCTCCGCCCGTCGATTCTCAAGGACATCCAGGACGCGGTCGGCGCCGCCTACGGCAAGCAGGAGCCGTTCGACCTGGTGTTCCACGGCGGGTCCGGTTCAGCGCTCGAGGAGATCAGGGAGGCCATCTCCTACGGGGTGGTCAAGATGAACGTCGACACCGACACCCAGTACGCGTTCACCCGGCCAGTGGCCGGTCACATGTTCACGAATTACGACGGCGTGCTCAAGGTGGACGGCGACGTCGGCAACAAGAAGGCCTACGACCCGCGCGCCTGGGGCAAGGCCGCCGAGACCTCGATGGCCGCGCGCGTAGTGCACGCCTGCGAGGACCTGCTCTCGGCCGGCAAGCAGCTCGGCTGAACACCTGACGAACTGAGGTCTCGCCTCATGGCACCTGCTTGGCCGGACGACATGCGCGTGGCTGTCCTTTCCGACATCCACGGCGTCGTTCCGGCACTGGAGGCGGTGCTCGGCGAGCCGGATGTCGCGGCTGCCGACCTCATCGTGCTGACGGGCGACCTTGCCGCTGGCCCGCAGCCGGCGGAGACCCTCGACATGCTGTCCGGCCTGGGCCAGCGTGCCGTCTGGGTTCGCGGTAACGCGGATCGGGAGCTAGTCGAGTTCCGGCGAGATGGACGGACGTCAATCCCCGACCCCATCGCGCCGTGGGCGGCCGAGCAGCTGCGCGGCGACCAGGTTGACCTGCTCGCCGGTCTGCCGCTCTCGGCGACGGTCGGCGTCCGCGGCCTCGGGGACGTGCTGTTCTGCCATGCGACGCCCAGAGATGACGAAGAGGTCGTCGTCGTGGACTCCCGGCTCGAGAGGTGGGCAGAGGTCTTCGACGGGCTGGATGATCGAGTCGGCGCGGTGGTGTGCGGGCACACCCACATGCCGTTCGCCCGGCTGGCGCACCGGCGGCTCGTGATCAACCCTGGCAGCGTGGGCATGCCGTACGGCGGGGCAGGCGCGCACTGGGCGCTGCTCGGCCCTGGCATCGAACTACGTGTCACCGAGTTCGACCTGGACAAGGCATGCGACCGGATCACGGCGGAATCCGGCTACCCGGACGTCAGGGAGTGGGCCGAGTACTTCGTGCGCTCCGCGGCCAGCGACGCCGAGGCGCTGGCGGCGTTCGGCCCGCGGGACGGCCGGGCCTGAGGACGACGGTGGTGCGGCGCGCGCTTTTGGCTATGCCGGGGCTTTTGCCCGCATTG
>JASHXW010000313.1 GCA_030043395.1 Streptosporangiaceae bacterium | reverse complement strand
GGCGGCTCAGGAGCCGAGGCGTTCCTGCCCGAGCAGGCGCTGAGCGCGGCGGCCTTCTTCGCGGCCTATACCTCAGGCAGCGCATGGGTGAACGGCCTTGAGGACGTCACCGGCTCGGTCCGGTCCGGGCTTGACGCGGACTTCGCGATCGTCGATGCGGACCTGGAGCACGGCCCGGCCAGCGAGATCTGCCAGGCCAGCGTCAGGCAGACCTGGGTCCGCGGCGAGCTGCGCTACGAGCAGGACTTATCCCGGGGGAACGGCCCGGCCGGCTGGCCGGGCCGCACGAGAGCTCCGCCCGGCCAGCCGGCCGGACGGGAACCGAGGAGGACTAAGGATGGGCAGCAGAACAAGCCGCAAGGCGATGTCCGTCGCAGCAGCAGTAATCACAGCGGCCCTGGCGCTCGCCGCCTGCGGCCGCTCGGCGAACTCCACCGGCAGCAGCGGTGAGGTGTCGCCGACCAAGGGCCTGGTGGTGTCAACGCCGGCGGGTACCAAGCCAGTCTCCTCGGTCACCTGGGCGGTCTACCGGGACGTCGACTCGCTTGACCCGATCTTCGCCTTCGACTACCCGGAGAACACGGCGATCTCGCTGATGTGCGAGTCGCTACTCAAGCAAGAGCCCAATGGCCAGATCGTGCCCGGCCTGGCGACCATGACCACCCCGTCGCCGGACAAGCTCGTGTTCACGATCAACCCCAAGGCAAAGTTCTGGGACGGTCACCCGGTGACGCCTGCCGACGTGGTCTACAGCCTGGACCGGCAGATGGATCCGTCCTACGGCGGCTTCTACGGGCTGGTGTTCAGCCGGGTCAAGTCGATCGCCGCGACCGGCTCCGACCAGGTCACGATCGCCTTGAAGCAGCCGGACTACTGGCTGCCTGGCGAGCTCTCCTCGATGCCTGGCGTCATCATCGAGAAGGCTTTCGCGCTGAAGGAAGGCAAGAACTACGGCACGCCGTCCGGCGGCATCATGTGCACCGGCGCCTACAAGCTGAAGTCCTGGGTACCTGGGGTCGGCGTCACCGCGGTCGCCAACCCGCACTACTGGAACCCGGCGGTCAAGACGCCGCTGGTCAAGCAGATCATCATCAAGGGCGTGCCCGAGCTGACCACTTTCACCTCGGGCCTGGAGACCGGAGCGATCCAGGGCGCCTACGACATGGGCCTGTCCACCCTCACCCAGCTAGAGGCCGACAAGAGCAAGGTCACGGTGTACCAGGGCCCAGGTGAGGCGACCGACGCCTTCATCATCTGCAACACCAAGGGCGCCCTAGGCAACCTGAAGGTCCGCGAGGCGCTGTCGCTCGCGCTGAACCGCAAGGCGGTCATCGCCAACGTCTACAAGGGCGCGGCACTGATGCCGCGCTGGATTGCCAACCCGGGCACGTTCGGTTATGGCCGGTCCGTGTTCGACAAGGCCTACGACTCATCGCCGATCCTGACCCAGAACCTGGCCGAGGCGCGCAAGCTGGTCAAGGAGGCAGGCGCGACCGGCGACACGATCACGATCGGGACGTCGGCGCAGCTCGCCAACATCTCGGCGGTGACCGGCGCGTACCAGCAGGCCGCCGAGGCGATCGGGCTGAAGGTGAACCTCGACTCGGTGTCCGCGCAGAACTACATCAACTTCTTCACTGACCCCAAGGCCAGGGTGGGCGTCGACGGCTTCCTCACCCTGAACTACGGCGACTACGCCGACCCGGCCGGGCTGCTCGCCACGCTGGTACTGCCCGGCGGATCGCAGAACTACGACAACTTCAACAACCCGCAGGTCACCAAGCTGATGGAGCAGGCCGAAGGGACGGCTAACCCGGACAAGCGCGCGGCCCTCGTGGCCAAGGCCGAGGAGCTGAGCGTCAAGCTCCTGCCGTGGATCCCGACCGTCCAGCCGACCAACCTGCTGATCCTCGGCAAGGGACTGACCGGGGCGACCGCCTCGTTCTCCTACATGTTCGCCCCGTGGGCAAACAGCCTGGGCGGGACGGGCTGACCCGGTGCGCTGGCGCTTTATCGGCCGCAGGCTGGCGATGCTCTTCGCCAGCCTGCTGGTCGCCAGCTTCGTGATCTTCGCGGCGCTGTACATAGCGCCCGGCAACCCGATCTCGGCGCTGTCCGGCGGCCGGACCATTCCGGCGAGCAGCCTGCGGGTACTCGAGGCCCGTTACCACCTCAACCAGCCGTTCTTCGCCCAGTACTGGTACTGGCTGGACAACGCCCTGCACGGCAACCTCGGAATCTCGATCACGCTGCAGGAGAACGTGTCGACGCTGATCGCCTCGCGGATCTGGACGACCGCGGGGCTCGTGCTGTACGCGGCGGTGATCATCCTGGTGCTGGGGATCGGGCTTGGCGTCCTGGCCGGCTTGCGGCCCGGGGTTGCGGACAACTCGGTGCTGGTGACCAGCGCGATCTCGGCGGCGGTGCCTTCTTTCGTCGCCGCGATCGTGCTGACCAGCCTGTTCGCCGTGAAGCTCGGCTGGTTCCCCGCGCTCGGCAACGGCACGAGCCTGCTGTCGAACATCAGGCACTTCACGCTGCCCGCCGTGGCGCTGGCGCTCTCGTCGCTGGCGATCGTGGCGAGAGTGACCCGCGCGGCCATCAGGGAAGAGGCTGACCGCGAGCACGTGCAGACCGCGGTCAGCCGTGGCATCCCCGGCCGGCAGCTCATCATGCGGCACGTGCTGCGTAACGCGGCCATCCCGATCACGACGGTTTCCGGCATCACCATCGCCTCGCTGATCGCGGTCGCGGCCGTGGTCGAGACGTTCTTCGGGCTCAACGGGCTCGGCGCCTATCTCGTGCAGTCCGCCCAGTCCAAGGACCTGGCAGTGGTCCAGGGCATCTCGCTGGTGCTCGTCACGGCCTTCGTCGTGATCAACCTGGTAGTCGACCTGCTCTACGCGGTCATCGACCCGCGCGTCGCGCTAGGGAGCCGTGCCGGATGAGCGCGGCCACCGTGATGGTCACGGTCCATCCGCCGCGCCGCCGCGCCGGCGCCATCGGAATGCTGCGCGCCACCGGGATTCCCGGAATGGCGTCGGCCGCGGTGATCGCCATCGCCACTGTCGTCGCCGTCATCGG
This sequence comes from Streptosporangiaceae bacterium, assembly GCA_030043395.1. The sequence continues at coordinate 624 of JASHXW010000313.1, read as the reverse complement.
CCCGTGGATCACGCCGTTCAACCCCACGCTGCCCAACCTGTCCATGGCCTTCGTCGGCCCGACCGGGTCGCACCTGCTTGGCTATGACTTCGAGGGCAGGGACGTGTTCTCCCGGCTGCTGGCCGGAGCGCAATCCTCGATGCTCGGCCCGCTCGCCGTCGTCATCGGCGCGCTCGTCATGGGCACGCTGCTGGCCGTCATCGCCGCCTGGCGGCGCGGCGCGGTCGACGCGGTGATCTCCTCGAGCCTGGACATCCTGTTCGCGTTCCCCGGCATCCTGCTCGCGGTCCTGGCTGCCGCCGTCTTCGGGGCTGGCCTTACCGCCGCGTCGATCGCGCTCGCGATCGCCTACATGCCCTACGTGGCCCGGGTGCTCCGTGGCGCGGCGCTCAAGGAGCGAAGCCAGCCCTACGTCGCTGCGCTGGAAGTGCAGGGGGCCTCGTCCAGGTCCATCTGCCTGCGGCACATCATCCCGAACATCGCGCCGCTGATCGTCGCGCAGGCGACGATCATGTTCGGCTACGCCATGGTCGACCTTGCCGCCATCTCCTTCCTCGGCCTTGGCGTCCAGCCTCCCGCGGCGAACTGGGGGGTGATGATCTCGGAGAACGAGGTCGGCATCCC
>JASHXW010000312.1 GCA_030043395.1 Streptosporangiaceae bacterium | reverse complement strand
AACGCGTTCATGCGAGCGCATCAGGACGCGCCCGCCGCTTATCCGGAGATTCACAATGCCACGCGGCCTGTCCGGGCCGCAGCCGCAGCCGCCGGGGACCCCGAGCGAATGAGCCTGTGGGCCGGCGCAGGCTTCCGGGCGGCGACTACGCGGCCTGCTGGCGAGGTCGTCGATCTTCTCTGTGACATGCCCAGGGGCATTGGCCCTGCGCGTTGACGAGCCCAGCCACCTCAGCCGCCCGGCAACCACAGGCACTCGTTGCCGTAGTGTTCGCGATGGCTAGGGTGCACCTATCCACAAGGAGCTGACCGTGAGCACTGAGAACGGGTACCTGATCGTCGGAGCGAGCCTGGGTGGAGCGCGCGCGGCTGAAGCCCTGCGCGGTGAGGGGTTCGACGGCCCGATCGTCATGATCGGCAGCGAGAACGAGCTCCCGTACGAGCGGCCGCCGCTGTCCAAGGGCTACCTGATGGGCAAGGAGGAGAGGGCGAAGATCTTTGCCCACCCGCAGGAGTGGTATGCGGAGAACGACGTCGAACTGCGCCTCGGCACCGACGTCACGGCCATCGACCGGGCGAACCGGCAGGTCACCATCGATGGCGCTGAGCAGCTGGCCTACTCCAAGCTCCTGCTGACTACCGGCTCGTCGCCACGTCGCCTGCCAGTGCCAGGCGAGGACCTGGACGGCGTGCTGTACCTGCGCACGGTCGGCGACAGCGACCGGATCAAGGCAGTGCTAGCCGGGACGCCGCGGGTCGCGGTGATCGGGGCCGGCTGGATCGGCCTGGAGACCGCTGCCGCCGCTCGCACCGCCGGGGCCGAGGTAACCATCCTGGAGATGGCCGAATTGCCGCTGCTCCGGGTGCTCGGCCGGGAGGTGGCCCAGATCTTCGCCGACATGCACGCCGAGCACGGCGTCGACCAGCGCTACCGCGTGCAGGTCGCCGAGATCACCGGCGCGGGCGGGAAGGTCACCGGAGTCCGGCTGGCCGACGGAGCCGTGATGCCGGCCGATGTCGTGGTCATCGGCGTCGGGGCCTCACCCAACGCGGGCCTGGCCGAGGCGGCGGGGCTCGCCGTCGACAACGGCGTGGTGACCGACGCCGCGCTGCGGACGTCCGATCCGGACATCTTCGCTGCCGGGGACGTGGCTAACGCCTTCCACCCGCTGCTCGGCAAGCACATCAGGGTCGAGCACTGGTCGAACGCCAGGCACCAGCCGCAGGCAGCCGCGAGGGCGATGCTCGGGCAGGACGTGTCCTACGACCGGGTGCCCTACTTCTACACAGACCAGTACGACCTGGGCATGGAGTACTCCGGCTACGTCGAGCCTGGCGGATACGCCGAGGTGGCGTTCCGCGGTGACACGGCGGCGCGCGAGTTCATCGCCTTCTGGCTGGCGGGTGACGGGCGGGTGCTCGCCGGGATGAACGTCAATATCTGGGACGTTAACGAAGCTCTCGCAGCACTTGTCCGTTCCGGCAAGCCGGTCAGCAAGCAGCAGCTCGAAGACCCGTCGGTGCCGCTGGAGTCGCTCGCCTGAGGAGCGTGCACCCGGGCTGGTCTCGCGCCGGATCTCAGGTCGTCGTGACGATGAACGTCGTGTGCCGGGCGGCGGTGACCTCGCCCGCTGCCAAGGGCCGCTCGGATCCTTCCGGGTAAGCATCGATGCGAAGCCGGGCCGTGGCAGGTCGCCCCGCCGTGTCCCATGCGGCTAGCAGCTTGCGGAGCCGGCCGCACTCCTGGTCCGCCTGACCGTAGCCCCGCAGGGCAAGCCGGAGCGCGGTGTGGGGTTCGGCCTCGCCAGCCGGCACGTCCAGGTCAAGCACGGCGAGGCCAGCCGGGCCGAGAATGCAAGGGCTTGAGCGCTCGACGCGGCTGCCTACCGAGTACTGGAGCACGGCGGGCACGCCGCTCGCTCCGGCCGCTTCGGCTGTCCCGACGTACGTGAGCATGGCTGCGGCCGGGTCGCCGAAGGCGAGCCACCGGCGCAGGCTGCCGAAGACTTCACGGGCGGTGGCGCTGATCTGCGCCGGCGTTGCCTGGCTACTCGCGTTTAGCGCCCGGGCGATGGACTCGGGGTTCACCGGCACTCCCGGCGCCGCCTGCACGTACACGCCGGCGTGGCCGGGCACGGCCAGCCGCAGGTCAGCGTTCGCCATCTGGCCTTGCATTGGCATGAAGCCGCAGTCGCTGACGGACACGCTGCGCAAGTAACCATCGGCCCTGGTCCACGCGACGCTGTGCTGAACGCCGCGGATGGACAGGGGCACGACGAGCCGCCCGTCGGGTGCTAGCTGGCCGAGCCACGCCGGGGCGAGGTCCGAGGCCCCGGCGGTCACGATGATCCCGTCGTACGGAGCACCCTTCGGCCAGCCCAGCGCGCCGTCAGCGCAGATCACTGTCACGTTCGTGATGCCGGCCGTCTCCAAGTGAGTGCTGGCGTCGGCGACGACCTCCGGGTCGATGTCGATGGTGACGACGCGGCCACCGGGGCCGACGAGCTCGGACAGGAGGGCAGCGTTGTAGCCGGTGCCAGCTCCGATCTCGAGGACCGAACTGCCTTCGCGCGGGCAGAGCTGCTGGAGCATGATGGCGACGATCGCTGGCTGGGACGCGGAGCTAACCGGCACGCCGTCTCGCCACCGGGTGACGACGGCCTGGTCCGCGTAAGCGCTATCAAGGTCGGTCTCGGGGAGGAAGACATGCCTGCGGACCGTTCCGAGGGCGTTAGCGACTCGCGGATCGGACAGCACGCCACGTTCGGTCAGGTTCGCTACCAGCGCCGCACCGAGCTCGGCGGCGCGGTTGGTGCTTGGGCTCATGCTCCATAGTGCCCGCCGGAGGGGGCTGGGTTAGCTCACGCGGTGCAGGTACGGCCGGCTAGCCCCAGAAGTCGTCGTTGGAGTACAGGTCACCGGGCAGCAGCCACACCTGCGTGGCCTTGCCGTCGCTGAGGTGGAAGACCTGCACGCCCTGGTCGAACAGGTGCTTGCCTTCCCTCGCAGCACGGACCGTGACCAGCGCCACCACGTGCTCGGCGTTGCCGACTACGTCGTGCGGCTCGACCGTGAGCGTCCCGCCGGACAGCTCGAAGCTGCGGCCAAGCCACGTCAGGACCTCGTCGATACCGTGGTAGTGGCCCGAGAGCTGGGACTTCCCGGCGTAGTGCCAGATG